>JBILLI010000480.1:0-6001 GCA_044376155.1 Polyangiales bacterium | reverse complement strand
TCGCGCGTCGTCGCCCGCGAGCGCGCGGTCGAAGGCCACCTGCACCACGCCGTCGCCGTGCTCTCCCGTCGCGAGCTCCGCGCCGCGGGCGGGGTGGCAGGTCGCGCACGTGAGCCCCTGCGCGCGGAGGCGCGGCGAGAGGTGGGCGGCGTGGGCGCCGCGCGTTGGATCTCCTTGCGGCGCAACGCATCCGGTCGCACCGGGGGCGCCGTCGACGCGGTGGCAGGTGCCGCACGCGAGGGCGCCCTGGGGCGCGGTGTGGCAGGTGGTGCACGGGGTCGCGCCGGGGGTGCCGCGGGTGACGTTCGCGGGGCGCGCGGGGGCGCCGTCGTGGCAGCGACCGCAGGCGTCGGGCGCGCCGGCGTCGAGCATGCGGGACCACCGCGCGGCGCGGAGGGAGCGGCCGTGAAACGCAGGCGAGCGAGGGTCGCCGATGCCCTCGGGGTGAACCCCTGCGAGGCCGGGCAGCGCGCCCGCGCGAACCCACGCGGTGACCGTGGCGCGCTCGTCGGAGGAGAGCAGGTCGCGGTGGTCGGCGCGGTCGAGGGCGCGGAGCAGCGGGGCGTCGGCGCCGCCGTCGGAGGACACCGTCGCACCGCCGCACCCGAGGGAGGCGGCGAAGGTGTCGGCGCGCCATCCCCCTGCGGCCGAGGCGCTGTCGTGGCAGCGCACGCACCGCGCCGTCAGCACCGCGCGCACCTCGGGGCGGTCACGCGGCGCGCGCGAGGTGCCCGCGGCGGGCTCCGCGCACCCCAGGGAGAGCAGGGAGACGGCGAGGGCGCGCCTCAAATCCCGCCCCCGTCGGCGCGTCGGTCCCGGGCGCCGCGTGGGCCGTCGAGGTCGAGCTCGTCCGAGCACGCGTGGGCCGCGAAGGTGCCGGCGAGGCAGCTCCCGCGCGCGTCGGCGAGGCACACGCGCAGTCGCCCCTCGGCGTGGCCTTCGTCGGCGCGGGTGACCACCACCAGCGCGGCCCCGCGCGCGGCCGTGATGCCGTGCCCGTGGGGGGCCTCGGCGAAGACCTCGCCCGCGGCGCCTGCGGTCTCGACGCGCAGGGTGCCCAGAGGCAAGCGGGTCACGCCCGGGAGGCGCACGATCACCTGCCGCGCGTCGACGGGCGTCGGCTGGGCGCACAGCCGCGAGGGGCGTCCCTCGGAGAGCACGAGGTCCACCCGGGTCTGCCCCGCGCGTCGCACGACGCGGAGCCACGCGGCGCGCAGGGCGAAGGGGCGGCCGTCGAGGTCGCCGTGCACGGGCGCGTCGGGGATCGTCGCGGCGTTCATGGTGGCCGCGCTCTCGCGCACGGGTCGCGGAGGTTCGGCGCGGTGGGAGCACGCCGCGAGCAGCGCGAGGGTGATCCACGCGCGGCTCACGACGGCCTCGCGGCGAGGATCGCGGCGCGCTCCAGGCGGAGCAGCACCGAGAGCGCGCCCAGCCCGAAGCACCACACGCCCAGCGAGACCAGCGCCTCGACGAGCGAGGGCACGTACTCCACCATCTCGCCGAGCTGACTCGGCACGAAGCCTGGGATCACCAGCGCCATCCCCTTGCTGAACCAGATCCCGATGAGGGCGGCGGCGCAGAAGAGGTCTTCGGTGGGCACCGCGCCCACGCGCGCCACGCGGTCTCGCGCGGCCCGAGGGAGCATGAAGAAGATCGCCGCGGCGATCTGCAGCACCGCCCCGAGCCACGCCCACGGGACCAGCGCCCGGTGCCGCCCGAGGCCGAACAGGAGATACCGCAGCGGGGTGGCTCCGGCGCCCTGCGCGTAGAGCTCGACGAAGGCCTGCGCGGCGAGCAGAAAGAGGTCCACCGCGAGGGCGACGCCGAGCAAGCGCTCGATGGGCACGCGGGCGTCGGTGGCGAGGGGCGGGGCGTCGTCCTCTTCTTCCATCGCGCGCGAGGCGAGCAGCAGCGCGGCGGTGCCCGTGGCCACGGCGCTCACGAGAAAGCGCGGCGCGAGCACGGCGTTGTTCCAGAAGGGACGTCCCGCGAAGCCCGCGTAGAGAAGGGCCGTGACGGTGTGCATCCCGACGGCCCACGCCGCGGAGATCAGACCGCTCCAGACGACGAAGCGACGTCCCGGCTCCCGGCCGCGCAGCAGGGGGATCACGGTGCCCACGAGGGTGACGCCCATGAGCCCGAGGTAGCCGCTGAGCACGACCACGTCCCACGCGAGCATGGACGCGGGGAAGTTGAAGAACCCGATGCCGGGCACGATGTGCCACATGCGGTCGAGGCGCTCGACGTCGACCATCACGAAGAGCCCCGCGACGAGGGTCGCCACGAGCCCGAGCACCTGCGAGAAGAACATCACCGGCCGCAGCGCCGTGTGGCCGTACACGTACGCCGGCACCGCGATCATCACGGGCGCGGTGCCCATGCCCACGAAGTACGAGAAGTTCGCGATGTACGCGCCCCAGGGCACCTGGTCGTTCATCGACGTGACCGCGAGGCCGTGGTGGTGGCCGTAGAGGAACGCCGCGAGGCCCAGCGCGAAGCCCAGGGCGTTGAGCGCGAGCCACACGCGCCAGCGCGGGCCGCCGCCGAGCAGCGCGACGGCGAAGCGCACGAGGACCGAGGGGGACGTCGACCGCAGCACCGCGCCTCCCGCTCAGTCGAAGTAGTAGTAGAAGCGCGGCAGCGTGCCGGCGTCTTCGCGGAACACGTAGACCCGCTTGGTCGCGAGCACCTGCCGCACCTCGCTGTTCGGGTCGAGCAGGTTGCCGAACTTGCGCGCGCCCGTGGGGCACGCCTCGAGGCACGCGGGGTACTCCCCGCGGCGCGTGCGGTGCAGGCAGAAGTGGCACTTCTCCATCACGCCCTTCTCCCGCGCGCGGTTCGAGAGCAGCCCCTGGTCGGGGTTCACCTCCGAGGGGCGCAGCGAGGGGTCGGCCATGTTGAAGCGCCGCGCGAAGTACGGGCAGGCGACCTCGCAGTACCGACACCCGATGCACCAGTCGTAGTCGACGACGATGACCCCGTCGGGCTCCTGCCACGTCGCGTTCACCGGGCACGCGCGCACGCAGGGGGCGTTGCGGCACTGGTGGCACTGCACGGGCATGTAGAAGTTCCCCTCGCGCGGCACCTCGCCCTCGTAGGTCGTGTCGGCGCGGATCACGTCGAGCGTGCCCTTGGGGATCTCCAGCACGCGGATGTAGTGCAGCTCGGGCGAGCGCGAGGTGTTGTTCTCCTGCGCGCAGGCGTACTCGCAGCGGCGGCAGCCGATGCACGCGGTGAGGTTCAGCGCGTAGCCGAACTCCACCGACTGCATCGGCGCGGGGTCGCTCACGTGAACGCGAACCCCTTGGCGCGCAAGGGCTTCGGCCTCCAGGCGGGCGATCAGCGCGCGCTTCTCCTCGTCGGTGAGGCGCTTGTAGTGCTGCTGAAAGTACCCCTCCCACGCGTTTCCGCCGCCGCCGCACGCGGCCGTGCCCGCGACCGCGGCGGTGAGGGTCACGAGAAAGTTCCGTCGGGTGACCTGCGCGCGTTGCACGCCTTCGGCCATCGCGGCGACCTGCGCCTCGTCGAGCGTGCTCATCGGGTCTCTCTCCTCAGGTCGTGCGGGTGCAGCTGCGGGCGCGGCAGCGCCTCGACGTGCGGGCGGTGCGGGTCGTGGGGGTCGTGGCAGGCGACGCAGCTGCGGCGGACGCGGGCGTTCAACCACGAGCCGGTCTGCACGCCGTGCAGCCCGCGGGACCAGTCCTGGTGCTTCTCGGCGTGGCACTGCCCGCACAGCGTCGAGGCCTCGTCGAAGGCCACCGACGCGCCCGTCAGCAGCCGCAGTCGGTCGAGGTCTCGCGGCTCGTGGCAGCGGTCGCACCAGGTGAGCGTGGCGCCGTGGCGGAGCACCTTGCCCGCGTGGAACTCCCGCATCACCCGGGGCTGCGGGTTGGGCACGCGGGCGGTGTGGCAGCGGGCCATGCACGGGAAGGTCGGCGTGTCGTGTGACCGCGCGGCGACGGTGACCGACGCGTCGGCCGACACCTGCACCCGCGCCCGCTCACGCGTGGGCCGCCCGCACCCGAGCACCGCCGCGGCGAGGGCCCAGAGGGGTGCGAGGCCGGCTCGGTGGGGGGTGCGCACGGCCGCCTCACTCGTTGGGGAGAAAGATGGCGTGGCAGGTCGCGCAGGCCGCGTTCGCCGCGCCCGGCTGCGTCGCCGCGGTGGTCCGACGCTGCACGTTGAAGCGGTGTCCGCGCAGGTCGCCGCCGTAGTATTGCCGCGCGGGCACCGGCGGGAACTCATCGCGCAGCGCCGGTCGCGCCGCCCCGCCCGTCGCGGTGCGCGCCATGTGGCAGGCGACGCAGGTGAGCTCACCCGCGGGCACGAGCTCGTGGCGGCTGCTGGTGCGCGCCATCGCGTGCTGCGTCGGGTCGAGGTAGACCGCGCCGCTGTGGCATCCCGTGCACGCGCGATTCTCCTCGGGCGCCATGCGCAGCATCGCCTCGTTCGCGCTGCCGTGGGCGTCGTGGCACGAGGTGCAGGTCATCAGCCAGGCGCCGTTGCGGTACATCCCGCTGCGGAGAAAATCCGTGGCCTGCTGGTGCGGGCTCCGCGAGTCGCCGCTGGGATGAAGGTCGCGCACGGGATCGGCGTCGATGCGCGAAGTGTGCCGCGAGAGGTAGTCCGCCCGGCGCATCCCCGGGCGGGGCATGCGGCCCTGCGCGTCGAGGGGCGCCTCGGTGCCGCCCGTCCCCGCGGGGCGTGCGTGACACGCGCCGCAGAGGGTGACCTCGCGCTCGGGGGTGAGCCACCCGGGCTGCACGATGCGCCGTCGTGACGCAGCGTCTTCGAGGTGCTCGGACCCCGGGCCGTGGCACGACTCGCAGCCGACGTTGATGGCCTCGTCGCGGCCGTCGAGGTCGAGGTCGAACTCCCCGAGGGGGTCTGACACCGCGCGCGAGGTGTAGCCCGCGGTCGCAGTGCCTCTGAGGGAGAAGCCCGTGGCGTGGCAGCCCATGCAGTTCGCGTCGAACGAGGCCTCCCGCGCGGGCTCTCGCAGCGCGTCGGCGGTGAGGTCGAACCACTGCGCCGACCCCTCGTCGCGCCACACCCAGCCCGCCGCGAGGGCGGGGGGGCGGGCGTCGTCGCCGTCGTGGTTGAACTGCAGCGGGAGCAGGTGCAGCGCGCTGGATCCGTCGCCGTTGCGCAGCCGCGCGACGAAGCGCTGTCGATGGAGCGCGCCGCCGTAGGTCAGGGCCACGGCGTAGCGCCGCGGGGGCTCCGTGCGCCGTCGGTTGGTGAGGGTCACGGCGTACTCGCCCTCGGCGCCGCGGGGCAGGGCGGGGTCGCGGGTGAGCGTCGCCTCGAAGGCCACCGCGGCTCCCGTGGGCGGGGCGCTCGCGGTCACGCGGCAGCGCGGCGTGCGCGCGGGGTCGCAGTCGTAGAACGAGAGGGTGACGCCGCTGCGAAAGGCCGCGAGGGCGGCGTCGAAGCGGGGCCACGCGGAGGTGTCTTGCAGCGGGCCGCGGCGGCCGGGCACCTGCAGGCCGTTGAAGTGCGCGGTGCCCGTGGCGCGGTGCCGGCCGTGGCACTGGAGGCAGGTCGACGATCCGACGTAGGTCGCTGCGGGAGAGGGGGAATTGCTCACCCGGAGGTCCAGCTGCGCGCCCGCGAGGGAGTCGCGGCGCAGGGCCTGCCGCGCGCGGTCGCCGCCCGGGAGGTGGAGGGTGTCGGCCGTCGTGGGGACCCAGACGACGAAGTGATCGCCTTCGGGCAGGGTGGCGAAGCGGTAGGAGCCTTCGGGGGTGACCGCCGCCTGCGGCAGCGAGGCGGCGCGGGCGTCGATGACGTCTTCGAGGGGCTCGTCGTGGGTCGCGCGGGCGGCGGCGCTGGGGGCGAGGGTGAGGTCCAGGGGCGTCTGCGCGAGGCGGGTCACATCGGCCGCGGGCACGAGGTAGACGGTGCCGCCCGAGACCGTGCGACGCGCGCCGTCGAGCACCCACCCCACGAGCCCTGAAGGCTCCCGTCCGAGGGGCGGCAACGCGTCACCCGAAGGACC
>JBILLI010000478.1:0-6004 GCA_044376155.1 Polyangiales bacterium | reverse complement strand
ACGTCGGCGCCGTCCTTCGCGTAGGTCTTCGCGAGGGTCACCCCCATGCGGGCGAGCGTCGCGCGCAGGCGAAAGAAGCGGTCGCGCACAGGCTCCACGGCCGAGAGGGCGCCCTCGTTGCGCATCTCCGCGGCGAGCAGCGTGGTCTTTCCGCCCGGCGCGGCGGCGAGGTCGAGCACGGATTCTCCCGGCGCGGCCCCGAGCGCGAGCGCGGCCACCATGCTGCTCGGTGACTGTACGTACACCCGCCCGTCGCCCGCCGCGGGGTGCGCCGTGAGCCGCGCGCGCTCCGCCGCGGGGACCGTGAACCCGCACGCGTACCAGGGCAGCGCGGTGAGAGAGATCCCCGCGCGGGTGAACTCGTCGATCACCGCGGGCACCTCCGCGCGCAGGGGGTTCACCCGGAACCCCACCGCGGGGTCGGCGGCGAAGCGCGCGAGCACCGCGTCGAGGCGGGGGATGGGGACGATGCGGCGAAGGCGATCCTCGAAGCCCTCGGGCAGCGGCGCGAGGAGCTCGCTCACCGGGGCGCTCCGCAACGAAGCTGGAACATCCGCGGGCCGTGCGAGGTCGCCAGGGCCATCACCGCCTCGCGCGGACCGGTCTGCGCCGTGGCCATCACCGACGCGCGAGCGTTCTCCGCCGAGGCGAGGAGCTCCCCGAGGGTTCCCGCGGGCGAGACCGCGCGGCCCTGCGCGTCGAGCAGGCGGTAGCGCAGGGTGGTGACCGCGGCGTCGCGGGTGATCCAGAGGGCGACGCGGCCGCCCTGGAGCGCGGGGGCCTCGGCCGCGAGGGCGTCGGCGCCTGCGATGGAGCGCCCGAGGGTGCGCGTATCTTCTTGCAGCGCAGGCACTTCGGCGAGGGTGAGGGTGCGCTCGGGCCCGCCCGGGGTGAGCACCCGCACGCGGTCGCCCTCGGTGATCGCGAGGTGGGGACCCTGGGCGTCGGCGAACCACCCCCGCACCGTGGCGCTCGCCGGGAGGGTGGCGCGGATCACCTCGCTGTGACGTCGGCCATTGCGCACGCGCACGAGTTGCACCTCGGGGCCTTGCACCACCGCGGCCCACACGAGGTCTCCCACGGCGAGGAGCGAACGCGGGGTGGCGTCGGGGTTGGTCCCGAGGGAGGCGGACCACGTCGCCTCGCAGGTGTTCGCGTTCACCGCGGGACCTCCCCCGCGCAGCGCGGCGCGGGCGATGACGAGCGCGAGGGTGATCGCGGCGGCGGAGGCGAGGAGCGTGAGGCGGTGGGTGTTCAACATCATCGGGGCGGCGCGACGAACGTGGTCCCGCTGCGCTCACCTGGGGTATGCTGTCTGCGCGCAGGATTCAAGGCGCCACCGTGGGGCCTGCACCACCGCTGCGCGTCGACGCTCGTGACGCAAGACTCCCCGCTGCTCTTCGGTCGCTACCAGCTCCTCGAACAGATCGCCCAGGGAGGCATGGCCGAGGTCTTCAAGGCCAAGAGCTACGGCGTCGAGGGCTTCGAGAAGACCGTGGTGCTCAAGCGCATCCTCCCGTCGCTCGCGCAGAACCCGCTCTTCGTGGAGATGTTCCTGCACGAGGCGCGGCTGTCGGTGGCGCTCTCGCACGCCAACATCGTGCAGGTGTTCGACCTCGGCCGCGAGGAGGACACCTACTTCATCGCGATGGAGTACGTGCTCGGCACCGACCTCGCCGGGGTGATCCGCCGGCTGCGTCGCGCGGGGCAGCGCGTGCCCGTGGAGCTCGCGGTCTTCATCGCCTGCGAGGTGGCCCGCGCCCTCGACTACGCCCACCGCCGCAAGGACGCCCACGGGCGCCTCCTGGGCGTCGTGCACCGCGACATCTCTCCGCAGAACGTGCTGCTCTCCTTCGAGGGGGAGGTGAAGGTCACCGACTTCGGCATCGCCAAGGCGCGCACCACCGTCGAGTCCGAGGGCACCGTGCGCGGCAAGTACGCGTACATGGCCCCCGAGCAGGCCGGCGGCGGCGTCGTCGACAGCCGCGCCGACCTCTTCGCCCTCGGCGTGACCCTCTGGGAGACCCTCGCGGGGCAGAACCCCCACGCGGCGCCGACCAAAGAAGAGGTGCTGCAGCTCGTTCGCACCGCCGACCGACCGCCCCTGCGCGAGGTGCGCAGCGACGTGCCCGAGGAGCTCGCGCGGCTCCTCGACACGGCGATGTCCCTCGACCCCACGGCGCGCCCGACGACCGCGGCGCGGATGTACGAAGAGCTCACCGCGGTGCTCTACACCCTCGGGCGGCGCGTGGGCTCCGCCGACCTCGCCGACCTCCTGCGGGGGCTGCGCGACGACCTCCCGTCGACCCCGTCGGTGAACCCCGCCGACCTCTTCGACGACATCGGCCGTGACAGCGAGGTCATTGACACCCCCTCCCCCCGCGCGTCTGAAACCCCTGCAGCGCAGGTGGTCCCGCACGATGAGCGCCGCGACGTGACCCTGCTCGCGGTGAGCGTGGTGGGCGCGGCCGGGCCCGTCGGGGGCGCGCTCGACCCGGTGGCCTCCTTCGCCGCCCGCCGCGGCGCCGCGGTGCTCGCGCGGGAGCCCGGTGACATCACCCTGCTCTTCGGGGTCGAGAACCCCGACGGGCGCGACACCGCCGAGGCCGCGCGGGCGGCGCAGCGCATCCCGCAGCTCGTGACCCTCCCCCCGGGCGCGCGGCTGGGCGTGGCGCTGCACCCCGCGCGGCTGCTCTTCGACGCCGACCGGCTGCCCCAGGCGGGCGCCGAGCGCGACGCGGCCTTCGCCGAGGTGCGCGCGCTGGCCCGTCGCGGAGACCCTTCGCTGCTCGCGAGCCCCGGGGCCGAGCCGCAGTTGCGAGAGTCGTACGAGCTCGCGCCGCGCGAGGGTGCGCTGGCCGTGACGGGCGACCGCGGGGCGGTGCGCAAGCGCGTGGTGGGGCGCAAGGAGGTCTTTCGGCAGTTCGGCGAGATCCTCGCGCGGGCGAGCCGGGGCCTGCAGGTGGTGAGCGTCGACGGCGACGCGGGCGTGGGCAAGACCCGCGCGGTGGAGGAGATCCACTACCGCCTGCGGCGCATGAACCACCCGGTGACCTGGAACCTCGCGACCTGCGTCTCGCACGACCGCGACGTGCCGCTCTCGGGCCTGCAGGTGCTGCTGCGGGAGCTGCTCGGCATCGTCGACGGCGACGGCGAGGCGGCCATGCGCGAGAAGGCCCGCCGCGTGCGCGAGCTCGGGCTCACCCCCGACGAGATGCTCGCCGTGGGGGTGGTCCTCGGGGTGGTGAGCGCGAGCATGGAGAGCCTCGACTCGGCGTCGCGGCCGCTGCGCACCGCCCTCCGCAAGATCGCCACGCGCCTCGGTGAGGACCAGATCACCGTCTTCGCCTGGGACGCCGCGGAGCACATGGACGACCTCTCCGCGACCCTCGTCGACGACCTCATTCGCAACGCCCCCAGCGCCCGCGTGGTGGTGCTCTTCAGCGGCCGCGGCGGGCGCCCGCGCCCCTGGGACGACCTCGCCGCGCGCGCCGTGATCCACCTCACGCCCCTCGACGAAGACGAGAGCCGCGCGCTGGTGATGCAGACCCTCTCCCTCACCACGGCCCCGCCCCCCGACCTGCTCGACGAGCTCTGGGCCCGCGCCGCTGGGAACCCCCTGGCCCTGGAGGAGTACCTCAAGGCCTTCGTGGACGCGGGCGCGGTCACCGTGCGCGAGGGCGTCGCGGCGTGGCGCCGGGAGTCCGTGCGCGCCGAGGTGCCCAAGACCCTCCGCGGGGTCGTCGCCAGCCGCCTCGCCTCCCTCGGCGCCGCCGAGCGCCGGGTGCTCCAGGTCGCCTCGGTCATCGGCCCGCGGGTCTTTCGCCAGCAGCTCACCGAGACGGTCTCATTGGGAGACAAGCAGATCGACCTCGCCCTCACCGCCCTCACCGAGCGCGAACTGCTCCGCGACCAGGGCGACGGCGAGTGGCGCTTCGCCAGCGAGATCCTGCTCGACACGGTCTACGACAGCCTCACGCTGGAGACCCGCCGCGCGCTCCACGCCGCCGTGGTGGCCGTCACCGAGCGGGTGTTCCACGGCCGCCTCGACGAGTTCGCCGAGCGCCTCGCGCACCACTGGTGGGAGGCCGGCGACCGCGCCCGCGCCGCGCAGTACCTCGAGCGCGCCGCGCGTCGGCAGCTCCGCGACCGCGCCCCCGACGCCGCGGTGACCACCCTCGGCCGCGCCCTCGACCGCATGCTCTCCTCGGTGCGACCCGACCCCGCGCAGGTCATCGCGGCCTACGAGCTCCTCGGCGAGGCCGGGCAGCACGCGCGCAACGTCGACGCCGCCATCGAGCGCCTGCGCCTCGCGGCCCCCTACGCCGAAGAGCTCGGCGACCGCGCCGCCCTCGCCCGGCTGCTCACCCTGCACGGCCGTCTCCTCGCGCGGCGGCAGAACATGCCCGAGGCCGTGCGGGTGCTCGAGCGCGCGCTCGCCCTCGCCGACCTGCTCAACGAGCGCGCCCTGCGCGGCCGGGTGGTGTCGACCCTCGGCGCCGTGCACGTCGAGCGCGGGGAGTTCGGCAAGGCCCTGCGGCACCTCGAGGAGGCCGTGCGCATCGCGAAGGAGTCGGGCCTCGACGCCGAGCACACCCGCGCGCTGCTCTCGCTCTCCCGCGCGCAGGCCGCGAGCGGTGACCGCGCGGGCGCGGCCGCGAGCCTCGACGAGGCGCAGCGCGGCGAGAGCCCCCTCGTCGCCGAGGTCACCCGCGCGCGCGCCGAGGTGTTGCTGCTCGCGCGCGACATCCCCGCCGCCCGCCGCGAGGCCATCGCCGCGGTGGAGCAGGCGCGGGAGCAGCACCGCGCGGTGGAGCTCTGCGCCGCGCTGATGACCCTCGCCGAGGCGTGCTGGCGGGCCGACGACAGCCCCCGGGCCTTCGCGGTGTTCACCGAGGCGCGCGACCTCGCCGACCGCCGCGGGCTCACCCGCATGCACACCCGCGCCGAGGCCTTTCTGGCCTTCCTCGAGGGCTCCCGCGAGGGGGCCGACGGCGGCGCGGCGCGGGCGCGCATCGAGGCCGCGCAGGGCGCGCTGGAGGCCGACGGCTTTCTCGCCGACGCCATCGAGACGCGCTACCTGCTGGGCATGCTCGCGATCCGCGGCGGTGATCATGAGCGCGCGCGGCGGCTGCTGCGCGAAGCGCTCACGAAGGCCGGCGCGGCGGAGAACCGCGCGTACATCGACGACTGCGACCTCGCGCTGCGCAGCCTCGCGGCGCCGCGGCGCCCGGCCTGATCGCGCTTTACCTCCGCGGGTCGGGGCGATACCGTCGCCGCGCCGTCGTACAAGAGGCGCCGCGTGCGCCTCGACGCGCCGCGGATCACAGAAGGGATGAGGGAGCGATGATGACGAAGTGGGCCCTGCGCGCGGCGATGATCGCGAGCGTCCTGGTCTCGTACAACTGCAAGCGTCGGCGCACCGAGGAGAACCCGCCGCCCCCGGCGACCACCGTGCCGACGACCGCGCAGCCCGCGATGCCCCAGCCCGCGATGCCCCAGCCCGCGATGCCCCAGCCCGCGATGCCCCAGCCCGCGATGCCCCAGCCCGCGATGCCCCAGCCGGGGATGCAGCCGGGGATGCCCCAGCCCGCGATGCCCGGCGGTGACTTCATCTCGTCGCAGATGCAGGTGCGGCAGCAGCAGTTCGCGCAGAACATGGCGCCGGTGATGCCCCTCACCCGCGGCTCGCTGCAGACGCACAGCAACCAGGACTACCAGGTCACCATCACCCCGGGCCGTTGCTACAAGATCATCGGCGTGGGCGGCGTCGGGGTCACCGACCTCGACCTCAAGCTCTACGACCCCAACGGCACCCTGGTCGATCAGGACATCGCCACCGACAACTACCCCGTCATCGGCCTGAACCAGCAGCGTCCGCTGTGCCCGCAGACCGGCGGCTCGTACCGCCTGCGCGTGGAGATGTACGCCGGTCAGGGCGACTTCGGCGTGCAGGTCTTCGGCGGCGCCCCCGGGGCCCAGCCGTCGATGCCCCAGCCCGGGA
>JBILLI010000050.1:0-20217 GCA_044376155.1 Polyangiales bacterium | reverse complement strand
CGCTGGGGGCGCGGGCGTTGGCGGGCGGGGCCCTGCGCGGGCGTCGAGGTCGGCGCGATCCGCGCGGAGGGCTACGGCGTGAGCGACCCCGCCTCGACGTGGGAGCCCTGGATCGCCGCGCGCGGCGGAGGCGCGCTGGACCTCGCGCTGTGGGGCCCTGTGCACCTCGCGCTCGCGGTCGTCGCGCGGGTGCCATTGCGGCGCGCGGCGTTCGTGCTGGAGGGCGTCGGCGCGGTGCATCAGTCCGCGGCCGTGGGGGTCGCGGGTGACCTCGCCGTGGACGTGCACTTTTGATCACGGATCGCGCGTCGCCGTTGCACCGCGGTGCCAACGAGCCCCTGGTGTCTCCCGACGCGCTGCCACCCCGACGTGATCCCCCAGGGGTCGACGTGATGCCACCCTTCGAGGTGCTCTACGACACGCACGTCGACTTCGTGTGGCGCATCGCCCGCCGCCTCGGGGTGGCCGAGGCCGCCCTTGACGACGCCGTGCAGGAGGTCTTTCTCGTGGCCCATCGACGCGCCGCGGAGTTCGAGGGGCGCGGCACCGTGCGCGCGTGGATCTACGGCATCGTGCGCCGCGTGGCGCGTGACCATCGACCGTCGCGGCGCGAGCGCTACGACGCGGAGGGCACGCCCGACACGGTCGACCCGCGCACGGCCCACGACCGCCTGGAGCGCGCCGAGGCCATGCGCACGCTGTACGCGCTGCTCGACGAGCTCGACGACGAGCGCCGCGAGGTCTTCGTGCTCGCGGAGCTGGAGCAGATCCCGATGCCCGAGGCCGCGCAGATGCTCGGGCTCAACGTGAACACCGCCCACGCGCGGCTGCGCGCGGCCCGCGCGAAGATGGCGAAGGGCATCGCCCGCCTGCGTGCGGCGCGGAGGGAGCAGCCATGAGGACCAGGCGCGACGCGCTCGATGCGCTCGTCACCGCCGCGCGCGAGGCCGAGGGGCCCACCGCCGCGGACCGCGCGCGCATCCGCGCGGCCGTGATGGCGAAGGTCGCCCCGCCGACGCTGCCAACCTCGACCCCTGCCCGAACGCTCTCCGCCCCCGCGGTCGGCGGGATCACCGCGGTGGTGGTGGCCGTTGGCGTGGGGCTGCTGGCGCCTCGCCGTCCACCGCCCGCACGTCGCCCCATCGCCGCGGCGAGCGCTTCGAGCACACCGCCCGCGCCGCCGCGCCTGCCACCGTCGGCGCGCGACGTCCGGACCGACGGCACGACCACGCCCCACCCCGCGCCCGTGCCGCCACTCGCGGTGCGTCGTCGCCCCCGCGCGATCCTCGCGGAGCCCGCGCCGCCACTGCCTGCGCCGTCACTGCCCGCACCGCCGCCGCCCGAGGTGTTGGCGCCATTGCCCGCGCCCTCCCTCGCAAGCACCGCGGGGAGCGGACGCGTGACGCCCGGGGATGCTGGCGCCGCGCTGCCGCCCGACCTCCTCGTGCTGGCCGAGGCGCGCGCGCTGCTTCGCGCGGGAGACGCCCGGGGCGCCCTCGTTCGCCTCGAGCGCTTCGCCGCGGAGCACCCCGACGCCCCTCGCGCGGCCGAGCGATCGGGCGCGACGCTCATCGCGCGCTGCGCCGAAGGCATCGCCGGGACGGGGGAGGTGAGCGAGTACCTCTCGCGCCACGGAGACTCTCCGCTGGCCGCGGGCGTGCGCGATCGATGCGCGTCGCTGATCCCGCCGCGTTGATTTCGTCACGGATCCGCGACCCTCGCTGCACGGCGCGGGTCGAGACTGGAGGACGACATGAAGATGCGACACCCCACGCGGTGGGGAGTGCTGGCTTGCGTGGCGGTGCTCGGGTGTGAGCCAAGGGTGATCATCGGCACCGACGACAGCGGTGCGCTGCGCGACGCCGTGATGGCAGACGTTGTGGTCGCCGATGTGCCTGCGCCGCAACGTGATGTGTCGACCGACGGGGGACCCTCCGATGCGCCTCCGCGCGACGTGGTGAGCCCGCCCGACGCAGTGTTCCCGACTGACGTGGTGATCCCGACCGACGCGGTGATCTCGACCGACGTGGTGATCTCGCGCGATGCGGTGACCGCGCCCGACGCCGACGGCACGCCCTGCGCGCCCGGCGGGCAGTGTCCCACGGGCTACGTGTGCGAGTTCGCGCAGGGGTGCGGCGAGACCACCGGGACGTGTCGCAACGCGGGCTGTCAGTTCCTGCCGGTGGCGCCGCAGTATTGCGGGTGTGACGGCGTCACGGTGCAGCGCGCCGACGCGTGCCTCCCGAATCGCCCGTGGCGCGCGCGCGGCGCGTGCCTCGACGCCGGGAGCCCCCGGGATGTCCCGCCACCCACCGATGTTGGTGCACCCGCCGATGCGGCGACGCCCATCGACGCCGCGGTGGATGCCGCGATGCGGGTCGACGCGCAGGTGCCCGCGGACCTCGGACCCTACCGGGGTGTCTTCTGCGGCGACACCGAGTGCGACGGGCGAACGCACTTCTGCCAGCTCACGCGCCCGCCGGGGATCTGCTTTCCCTTCGGCGAGCGCTGCCAGGCGACGCCGACCTGCGAATGCATCCGCGTCGCCTACTGCAACGGCAACCTCCCGTCCTGCCGCGACGATTCCGGCAGGGGAATCACGGCCGGCTGCACGGGGTTCCCACCCCGCTGACGCGCGAGAGACGTCCCGCGCGCTTCTGTGACAGCATCGATGCCCTTCGCGTGTCCGCTGCCGTTGACCAGCTCCGCATCGCCGCCCACATCGCGTGGGACGTCGCCGCCTACCGGCTCCGCAAGCGGGAGATGGGCAACCTCGCGACCTCCGTGGCCCTCGCCGTGGCCCTCGCGCTGCCGTGGCCCGAGGTGCTCTACCGCGCGGCCTTCGCGGCGGTGCTCAACGTCTTCGTGTACCTCGTGAACGACTGCTTCGACGTCGCCATCGACCTGCGCGCGCCGGGGCGCGACAACGCGCGCACGCGCTTTCTCGCGGAGCACCTCCGCACCGCGTGGGGCACCTGCGCGGCGCTCGCGCTGGGGCTCTGCGCGATGGGGGC
The DNA here is from genome assembly GCA_044376155.1 of Polyangiales bacterium. Classification (GTDB taxonomy): domain Bacteria; phylum Myxococcota_A; class Polyangia; order Polyangiales; genus JAWKRB01. Next base: position 17,203 of record JBILLI010000050.1, on the reverse strand, counting down.
GGCGTGGTCCGTCGGGCTGCTGGTCACCGCGGTGGTGAACATCGCGGTCATCGCGGCGTACTCGAAGTCGCTGAAGCACCGCCCCTTCTGGGACGTGATCGCGATGGGCCTCTGGGGCGTCTCCATGGCCATGGCCGCGTTCCCCCTCGACCGCGCCGACGCGTGGCGTCTGGTCGGGCTCCTCGGCGCGCTGTCGATGGTCACGGAGTGTGTGCAGGTGCTGCGCGACGAGGCCAGCGACCGGGCCGCGGGCGTGCGCACCACCGCCGTCGTGCTCGGCGCGGGCGTGACGCGCGGCGTGACGCGCGCGCTGGTGCTGGTGGCGGCGGGCTACGGCGCGGCGATGATCCATCCCCTCGGCGCGGTGCTCGCGCTGGGCACGCTCGTCGACCTTCGCGCCGAGGCGGTGAACCGCTCGTGGGACAAGCTCCGCGCGCTCTTCGGCGTGACCTGGCTGGCGCTGCTCGCGCTACAGCGCCTCGGTCACTGACGACGGCGACGGGACGCGAGGGCCAGCAGGGCCAACGCCCAGGGCGCCCGCGGCGCAGGCGTCGCGCGGCACCCGCAGCCGGGTTGGGAGGGCGGGGTCACGCCACCATCCGAGGGCAACCCGGCGTCGTCGGCCATCGGCGCGCCGCCATCGGCCACGGGCGGGAACACCACGCCGCCCGCGCCCAGCCGCCCCGCGTAGACGGTCATTCCCTGCGACGTGACCACCTGGATCTGTCCGCCCAGGTCGCCCTCCTTGGCGAAGGTGATGGTGGTCTCGCGACCGGTCTCGCCGTCGACGAGGCGCGCGCCCACGCGGGTCTCGTCGTCGATCACCGTGGCGCTCGGGGGAGGGGGCGACGAGCCGTCGGCGATGTGCAGGTAGTGCAGCAGGTAGGAGCGTCGCTGGGGGGTGTTGTCGCTCACCTCCAGGCGCGAGCCCGTGCCCTCGTCGGACTCCGACAGCGGGGGAAAGGTGTCGTTGCCCACCGCGAAGCCGTCGATCACCGCGCGCCGTGCGGTCGCGGGGACCAGCGTGCGCACCACGAGCCGTCCTCCCCCGCGCTGCACCGTGGTCGCGCCGTCGGCGTTCAGCACCGGGCGCGAGAGCGCGTGGAGGTGAAAGCGCCGCTCGAAGCGGGGGTCGGTCGCCTCGATGCGGTCGAACACCAGCAGCACGTCGGGGCGCACGTACACGAGCTGCCGGGTCACCTCGCGCACCTTCGGGGAGTTCGGCGCGGCGGTGTAGCGCGCGCTGCTGTACGCGCGGGTCGCGTCACACGCCACGTAGTCGTGGAGCTCCGCCGACTCGAACGAGGTCACGCTGCCGGTCTCATACTGCGCGCCCGACGTGAGGTTCATGCGCCAGATGTCGGCCGAGCGACGCGCGCCGAGGTTGAGGTAGTCGATGCCGCGCTGGCCGCCCTCGTTGAGCGGGCGCGACAGCCGCGGGCTGAGGAACACCTCCGACGGGTCGAGCACCGCCAGCGACGACGCGTGCACGCTGCGCTGCGCGTACCACCCCAGCCAGTGCTGCGTCTCGAAGCCGTCGTAGACCCCGGTGCCCACCACCAGCGGCGCGCGTCGAAACACCTGCAGCGCAGCGACATCGAGGTGCTGTCGGGTGGTCAGCCAGTCGCCGCAGGTGAGGGAGATCCACGTCGCGGTGGTGTCGTCCCAGCTCGATCGCAGCACCACCGCGTCGCCCACGCCCGCGCCGAGGTGCGCGGCCCGGGGCAGCCCCGCGCGGCCGTCTCGCTGCGGCCGCAGCGGGTCGTAGAAGACCGGGAGGTGCCAGGCCTCGGGGCCGGCGTAGTCCGAAGCCACGGCGAGGCGGCGGGTGAGCTCGTCGCCGAGGTTGTGGGGGAGCGAGGAGCCGGTGCCCCACGCGAGGAGGTCGAGCACGGGGCGCAGCGTGCCCGCGGGGTTGCGCTGTCGGTCGGTGGCGTCACCCCACGCCGCGAAGCGCAGGTCGGGGCGGAGCCAGTAGCTCAGGTAGCGCGCCCAGCGGTTGAACGCGTCGCCGCCGCGGGTGCGGGTGACGGCGAAGAGGTCCTCGGAGGTCGCGGTGGTCCACGCGGCGGCGAGGTAGAGCGCGTTGCGGGCGGCGAGGGTGGTGAATGCGCCCGCGCCCTCGGGCCAGAAGTCTTGCGTCGTGGCGAGGGCGGGCAGCAGCGCGTTCTTCCAGCGCTCGTCGGCCGCGCGGAGAAAGCGCGTGCCGTCGGCGGCCGTCTCGGGGTCGTTGGCGAACGCGAGGCCGATGAGCCCGAGCAGGCTCACGTGCACATACGACTCCGAGGCGAAGACGTCCTGCGGCGTGTTCGCGAGGAGCCACTCGCCCCACGACCGCAGGTTGCTCACGTAGGTGCTGCGGTCAGACGACGAGAGGTCGTTGTAGAGCCAGTCGTAGCTCACCGCGAGGGCGCGCACCGTGGCGGCGTCGGCGACCACCTGACCGAGCGGGTCCATGCGGTTGGAGAAAGACGGCGTGCGCCCGAGCTGCTGCCGCACCACGTCGAGCACCTCGGGCTCGCTGTACAACAGGTAGCGCAGCGCGAGGTTGATGAGCGGGTGCTCGGCGTTTCGCACCGGCGACTCGGAGCCCGACATCGGCGGCGGCGCGCCCGCCCGGCAGCCCCGCGCCCAGACCTGCGCGGTCGCGGCGCAGCGCGCGCGCAGGGTGGCGACCGAGATCCCGCGGCGGCCATCGGCGTTCAGCCAGATGCGGGGGTGGCCCGCGAAGACGGCAGGCTGGGCCTGCGCCGCGGGGGTCACGGTGAGCGCCGCGAGGGCGAGGGTCGCGCATGCGTGGAGGCGGCGTCCGGACATCGGCGCCTGGGATCATGGCACAGCGGCGGCGCGCCGTGACCGGGCGCGATCAGGGGTGCTCGTTGGGGTCGGTGGTGACCGTGAGCTGGTACGGGCGCGACTCGTTCATCCGGTAGGCGCCGACCCAGACCTGCACCGGCCCGGCGGGGAAGGAGTTCTCCACCGAGGGGTTGAACTGGTAGGTGTCGTCGTTGCACAGCACCGTCCCGTCGGCGCGGCGCACGACGAGGGTCGTGTCGGCCGCGGAGAACGCGAAGAGGTGCAGGTACGGCACGGGCTGGGGCAGGATCAGCACGTGGCTCGGCGGGCCTTCCATGTAGCCGCGGCACACGCCCTCGCCGCGCACGTTGCTGGCGGGCACCGCGCCGCCGGTGCGCCCGCGCTGACGGATCGAGCGCCGGAGCATGGGCGACACCACCGCGCGGCCGAAGAGCGGGTTGACGTTGAAGTTGAGCCCGCCCATAAAGCTCGAGGGCTGCTGCGGCGGCGGCTGCGGCATCTGCGGCTGCATGGGGTATACGGGCGGCGGGGTGCTGGGCACCATGGGCTGCGCGGGCATCATCCCCGGGTTCATTCCGCCCGGCATGGTGCTGCGCAGCTCGGAGATGCTGAGCTGAAAGGGGTGGCTCGAGCGCATCGAGTAGCTGCCGACGTAGATGTCGTAGCGGCCCGGCGGCAACGCCGAGAGGTCGACGCCCGGGTTGGCGCCGTAGGTGTCATCGGCGCACCACGTGCCCGCCACGCCGCGGACCATCAGGGTGGTGTCTCCCGGCGACTGCGCGAAGACGCGCAGGAACTGAAAGCCCGTGGGGGTGTTGAGAATGAACGACGGCTGCGGGGGGATGTAGCCGCGGCAGTTGGCCTGCACGCGCATCGCCGGCACGGGGCCGCCCGACATGCCCGACAGCACCTGCGGATCGGGGAGGAACCCCGCGCTGAGGGTCACGGCCTGCTGCGCGAATGCAGCGGTGGAGAGCGTGGCGGTCGCGACGAAGGCGACGAGCCCGACGGGAAGCTGGATGCGCATACGATAAAAGCCCCTTCAGCGTGGAGAACGCCGGGCATCCTCGATGCAACGGCGGGTGTGGGTCAAGGGCGCGCACGAGGGCGCGCCGCGGTCGGTCTGACGGGTGCGCGCGCCGCGGCATTCTCTCCCGGCGGGCGTCGCGCATCGCTTGCACAGACGCACCCGCCGCGCCCACCCTTGGCGCCATGGCGTCGGTGTACCGCGACCCCGTGCACGCCCTGCGTCAACGCCTCGACGACGCCCTCGCGCGCGTGGGTCACCTCGAGGTGCGGCTCACGCAGACCTTCTGGCGCTCCCTCGACCCCGAGGCGCGGCGCACCCTCAACGCGCTGCGCGCCGACGTGGGGGAGGAGCGCCGCCCGCTCCATGAGCGCGCCGAGCTCGCGGGGCGGTACGCCGAGCGCCTCGACGCTGCCGTGCGCGACGCCTTGGGCCGCAGTGAGATCGACCTCGCGCCGCCCGCGGAGTGCCCGGCGCCCCAGACCGACTCGCCCACCTTTCCCCTCGGGAAGCTCTTCGGCGCTGGTCGCCGCGACGACGCCGCGCTGACGCTCCTTCGCGGGCGCGTGGTCTCCATCGCGCGTCGCCTGGACCCCGTTGCAGACCTCGAGGATTTCGGCACGCGCGGGGTGCTCGCGCGCATCCGCGTGGAGGGCGCGCCGGTGGTGCTCACCGCCACGCTGGGCCGCGGGGGCGCGTGGCCCGCTGTGGGGAGCACCGAGGTCGCCCTGCGCGCGCGCACCTCGGTGGGACCGCGCGCCGGGGCGCTGACCCTGTGCCCGCGCGGCGACGCGCTGCAGCTGCTCTCCTTTGTAACGCGACGTCGCCACGCGTGCACCGGCGATGATGACTTCGACGGCTGGTTCGAGGTCGAGGCCGAGCCGGGAGCCGCGAAGGTGCTCCTCGGCGCCGAGGTCCGCGCGGCGCTGTGCGCGGTGGCCCGCGACGACGCGCCGAACCTGCAGGTCGCCGCCGGGGTCGCCGAGCTCCGCTGGCGCTTCGAGCCCTCGCACGCCACCGTGCGCGCGGCCGTCGACGCCCTGCGCGGCCTCCGCGCCGCGCCGCCCATGCCCCTGCTGCAAGAGCCATCGCGCCGGGGTGCGACCCGGTGATACGACTCTCCGCGATGCACCCATCGTCCGACCTTGTCGTGGTCTCCGGCACCTCCCACCGCGCCCTCGCGACGTCCATCGCCGCCGCGCTCGACGCGCCCCTCGCGCGGGTGCGCTTCACGCGCTTCTCCAACGAGAACCTCAAGGTCTGCATCGAAGACAACGTGCGCGGGCGGGACGTGTTCGTGGTGCAGACCTCGTGTCCGCCCGTGAACGAGTCGCTGATGGAGACGCTCATCCTCATCGACGCGCTGCGCTCGTCCTCCGCCGGGCGCATCACCGCGGTGCTGCCGTACATGCCCTACGTACGCTCCGACAAGCAGGACGAGCCCGGCGTCTCGATCTCCGCGCGCCTCGTGGCCGACCTCCTCGTCGCGGCGGGCGCGTCGCGCATCCTCGCCCTCGACCTCCACTCGCCGCAGATCGTGGGCTTCTTTCGCGTCCCGGTGGACCACATCACGGCCATCCCCGTGCTCTGCCAGGGCCTCGCGCGCCGCGACGAGCCGTGGGTGGTCGTCGCCACCGACATCGGCGAGGCCAAGGACGCCGGTCGCATCGCCGCGCAGCTCGGCCTCGGGCTCGCGGTGATCGACAAGCGCCGCGCGGGCGACGACGAGCACGCGCTGCCCAACGCCATCGTCGGCGAGGTGCACGGCCGCCACGCCCTCATCGTCGACGACGAGATCGCCACCGGCGGCACGATCCTCGAGGCCGCGGAGCTGGTGCTGCGCATGGGCGCGCTCTCGGCCGAGGCCGCGGTCGTACATCCGGTGCTCTCGGGCAACGCGCTGCCGCGCCTGCGGGCCTCGCGGCTCTCGCGCCTGCGGGTCACCGACACCATCCCCGTGCCGCCCGAGAAGAGCGACCCCCGCATCGAGGTGGTCTCGGTGGCGCCGCTGCTCGCCGAGGCGATCCGCCGCCTGCACGCCGGGGAGAGCCTCAACGACATGGCCTCCCGGCGGTAGACGTCGGCGCCGCGTTGCGCGCACCCTGTCGACTGCGGTGCAATCCCCGCCCCCTTATCTTCTCTCGGAGGCTCGTCGATGAAGTTCGCCACCCGTTCGTCCTTCGCGTTGATCGCCGCGCTCTCGATGGCCCAGGGCTGCGGCACGAGCCCCGCCTCGCTGCTGCCCGACGTGGTCGACGCGGGCGCGGTCGATGCTGCGGTTGAAGACCGACCCGCGATCGACGCGGCCGACGTCGCGCCGCCCCTCGACACGCCCGACGTCACGATGACCGAGATCGCCCCCATCGAGGACCGACCCGCGTCAGACGTCATCGACGTGGTGGTCGCGCCCGACGTGGTGGTCGCGCCCGACGTGGTGACCGCGCCCGACGTGGTGACCGCGCCCGACGTGGTGACCGCGCCCGACGTGGTGACCGCGCCCGATGTGCCCGTGAGGATCGACGTGGTCGACGTGCCGGTGGTCACCGATCGCGGCGCCGCGATCGACGTTGTCGCGCCCAGGGACGTGCCCATGGACGCCCAGTGCCCCGGCGGCACCGTGCGTTGCAGCGGTCGATGCGTCGACCCGGTGAACGACCGCCAGAACTGCGGCGCCTGCGGCGTCGTCTGCCCCACCGGCCAGGAGTGCGGCGGCTCCACGTGCTACCTCCCCGACTGCCCGGTGCCGCAGCTTCGTTGCGGCGGCTCGTGCATCGACCCGCGCACCGACCCGGCCCACTGCGGCGCGTGCAGCAACCCTTGCGGTACCGGGCGCGACTGCCGCGGCGGCGCCTGCGTGCAGGTGTGCTCCAACGGCTTCGCGAGCTGCAGCGGCTCCTGCGTCGACACCAACATCGACGCGAACAACTGCGGCGGCTGCGGCCTCCGCTGCCCCACGGGGCAGTCGTGCCTCAACCGGGTGTGCACCGCGGGCTGCGGCACGGGCCTCACGATGTGCAACGGCAACTGCGTCGACCTCCGCGCCGACTCGACCAACTGCGGCACCTGCGGCAACCGCTGTTCGCTGGTCGCGCCCTTCGCGTACTGCGAGTCGAGCGTGTGCCGCACGGGGTGCTCGTCGGGCTTCACGAGCTGCAGCGGGATGTGCGTCAACACCGCCACCGACGGCGTGAACTGCGGCGCCTGCGGGGTGATCTGCGGGCCCACGCAGTCGTGCGCGGCGGGGCGGTGCGTCGAGGGGTGCGCGTCGGGGCAACTGCTCTGCGCGGGCGTGTGCTCCGACCCCAACTACGACGCGAACCACTGCGGCAGCTGCGGGCGGGCCTGCATGATGGGCTGGTCGTGCTTCGGCGGGTCGTGCGTGCCCGGGTGCCTGCCGGGCTTCGAGACCTGCGGCGGCGTCTGCACGAACATCCGCGGCGACGCGCGCAACTGCGGCTCCTGCGGCAACGCCTGCGGCGCGGGCGAGTCGTGCTTCGACGCGGTGCCGCGCGCGCTCTGCTGCACGACCGACCGCTTCTGCGGCAACACCTGCTGCCCTTCGGGCCAGCGCTGCACGGCGGGGCGCTGCCAGTAGGACTGATCAGCGGCGCGAGAGGGCGTAGCCGAAGGCCGACGGGGCCGACGGCGCGTAGGTCTGCCGCACCGCCGCCGAGAGCCCCGCGTTGCCAGTGAAGAGGTACACCCGACCGGGGCCCGCGGTGCCCATGAAGGGCGCGTTGGGCGCGCCCACGAGGGCGTCGACGAAGCCGTCGCCGTTGATGTCACCCGGGAGGGAGACGGCGTAGCCGAGCTCGTCGCCGCCGCCCACCATGCCCGACGACACCGCATAGGTCGCCGCGAGCGTGGGCAGGCCGTTCGCGCCGCCGCGGTAGGCGTAGGCCCGGCCTGCGAGCGCGCCCCCGGTGGCGTTGTCCCGCGCACCCAGGAGCATGTCGTCGAAGCCGTCGCCATCGAGGTCCGCGCCGCCGGCGACGGCCGTGCCGAGTCGCTCTCCCCCGCTGCCCTGGAGCGTGAAGAGCGGCCGCGGGATCACCCCGGCGCCGCCCGAGAACCCGAGCACCGCGCCCGCGTTGGGACCACCCACCGCCGCCCCCGAGGCGCCCACCGCGTAGTCGGCGTAGCCGTCGCTGTTGAAGTCGCCGAGGCCGCTCACGCTGTCGCCCGCGCGGCTCCCCGCGGAGAGGCCCTGCACGATCACATCGACCCCGGTGTCGACCGGGTCGCTGCCCCACCAGACGTACGCCGCGCCGCTGTCGATGCCCGCGCCCGCGTTGCGGGGGGCGCCCACGATGAGGTCGAGAAATCCGTCGCCGTTGGTGTCGCCCGCGCCGGCCGACGAGAACCCGAGCTGGTCCCCCGAGGTCGCGTAGTCGAGCACCACGTCGGCCTGCGCGTTCATCGGCGAGCCGCCGAGGTACACCCACGCGCGTCCGGCGTTCACCCCGCTGGTGCCGCGAAAGAACGGGGTGGAGACGACCACGTCGTCGAAGCCGTCGCCGTTGAGGTCGCCGGCGATGGCGACGCTGCGGCCGAACTGCGTGTTCACCTGCGGGCCGGGGAGCACCAGCGCGGGGCTCGCGCTCAGGGTCGGGCCGCCCAGAAAGACCAGCACCCGGCCCGACTGCGAGGGCGGCGCGTAGGGAGCGCCCACGACGATGTCGGCGAAGCCGTCGTTGTTGACGTCGCCCGCGCTCGAGATGGCGACGCCGAGTCCCTCGCCGGCGTTGGTGCCGTCGAGGGTCATGTCGGCGGTGCCATCGAGCCCGCCGCCCCCGAAGAAGATCTGCGCCCGCCCCGCGTCGGTGAGCGTCTGCGCGTCGTGCTCCGGCGCGCCGATCACGACGTCGGTGAAGCCGTCGCCGTTGATGTCCCCGGGCACGCCGCCGACGTGCATCGACCACGTCGCAGTGGGCGCGAGGTTGGTCCCCATGGTCGACACCGGGACCACCCGCCACCACGCGCGCCCCGTCGGCAGGTCGACCTCGGGCGTGAGCGACGTGGCGCCGTCGGCGGAGGTGAACATCGCCGTGGGGGCGGTGAAGGTCCGCGTCGCGCCGACCTCGACGCGATAGCGCGCGGCGCCCATCTGCGGCGTCCAGCGAAAGGTCGGGCGGCGCGCGGCGACGTAGCCGCCGGAGCGCGGGTTCACCGGGCGGGCGATCATCGTCGCGGCGTCGAAGCAGCACTCGTCCTGCGGGCCGTCGGAGACGATGTCGAGGGTGAAGCCGTCGGGCACGTCGCGCGACGCGTCCATCCCGCCATCCCCTGGGCCGCTCCCGCCGTCGCCGATCACGTCCGCGGGCGGCGAGGTGTCGGGCGCCGCGATCTCGCTGAAGACGATGTCGGCCCCGATCACGTCACGCGGCGCGGCGTCGATGATGCCCGAGGGGCGCGGCCCGCCGTCGCCGCAGCCCGCTCCGAGCAGGGCCAGCACCACCCCCAGCTCCTTGTGCCGCAAGCACTTCGACGCACAGAGAGGGGACCACGAAGACGACCGGAGAGGCGGGTTCGCGCGCATGTCTACGCCCGATCGTAGCGGACCCGGCGCCCGAGACCCAACGTGAGATCAGCCGGGCGGGCGAAGACAGACGTTCGCGGCGCACTCCAGGCCCTCGCAGCAGTCGCCGGTGGCGCCGCAGCGCTCGCCCTCCCGACGGCACTGGGCCTCGGGCGGCGGGGGATTGCACACCAGCGCCCCGTTGGGCCCCGGGCCGCAGGTGCCGGCGCAGCACTCGCTGGACACCTGACAGCTCGCGCCCCGCGGGCGGCACGGCTGGGGGGCCCAGAAGCCCGAGACGTTGTCGCTCCGCACGTCCTGACCGGGCAGCCAGTAGGGGACGCTCGAGGGGTCGGCGCCAGGCTGTGGGGTGGTGGTCACGGCGCTCACCCAGAGCTGCCGCCGACCGCTGCCGCGGGTGCCCGCGACGGCGTTGCCGTAGTCGCGCCGAGAGAAGAACACGACCCAGTAGAACCCGCCCTGCACGAAGGGCGAGAAGTTCGGGAAGTACGCGTCGTGATCGACGCCGTCGAAGGTCGCGTTGGTCATGCGCAGCGGGGTGCCGCCCGCGGGGTTCAGCAGGTAGACCGCGCCCGGTACGCGTCGGCGCGTGGTGCTCCCCATGACCTCCTGGTCTGACTCCGAGAAGGGGCCGTGCTGAAAGGCCAGCCAGCGACCGTCGGGGGTCCAGCTCGGATACGCGATGGCGTTGCCGCCCTCGGGCTGCGTGCTCAGCGACGAGCCCCGCAGGATCAGCGACGCGTCGCCCACCGCGTCGGGCCCGGTGACGGGCAGCGTGGCGAGGTTGCTCGACTCGAAGGCCGTGGGCCCCGGGCCCTGAAAGTTGGCGACGAACGCGATGGCGCGGCCGTCGGGCGACCAGTTCGGCTGCACCGCGCCCTCGCCGGGCAGGCGTCCGGCGCGGGGCGCGATCTGCATGCCGGTGGCGGGGTCCACGAAGAAGAGGCCGCCGCGGAGGTTCGCGACGAGCCGGGTGCTGTCGTTGTTGAAGGTCGCGTAGACCCAGCTCGCGCGGTCGATGGGGAAGCGCGTCGGCGCGGGGTCGGCGGTGAGGTTCGACGTGAGGTCGAAGACCGCCGAGGGCCCCTGGCCCTCCCAGAGCTCCGCGGCCATGTAGCGACCGTCGCGGCTGATGGCGTGGCAGGCGACGCAGCGGCTGTTGTCGCTCGTGCGCCGCGGCGGCGACGGGAGGAAGTCCTCGCGGCGCGTGGGCGCGTCGAGGATGCGCAGGATCTTCCCCGCGCGCAGGTCCCAGTAGTACACGGCGCCGGCCAGAGAGCCCCGCGCGAGGCGCACCTGCACGGCCTCGCCCCGCACCGCGCCGCGCGCGTCGGAGACATCGACGCGCACGGTGACCGGCTCCTCGGGCCGCGTCTCCGCCAGCGCCCGCCACGAGACCTCGTCGACGGTCCACGCGAAGCGAAAGTCGGCGCCCGTGTGCGTGAGGTACCCCACCGCGCGCACGTCGGGCTTCGAGACCTCCACGCGGTACACGGTGCTCGGCGAGCCACCGTCCCACTGCACCTCGGGCGCGGCGACGTTCTGCGGCATCACCGCGTTGTTCAGCGGGTACCGCAGGGTCGCCCGGCGGGTCGGGTCCACGGTCAGGGTGGTGAAGCGGTCGCGCACGCTCTCGGGCGTGCCCGCCGCGAAGGTCTCGCGCTCGAAGCGCACGGTGAGCACGGTCTCGGCCACCAGCGCCGGGGCGTTGTCGCGGGCGATCTCCAGGGTGACGCGGGCGCTGCCGCCCACCAGCCCGTTCGCGACGAAGCGACCCGTCAGCGCGTCGATGCCGCCGAGCACATCCGTGGACACGCGCCAGCGGCCCAGGGCCACGGGCTCGCGTCGGCCGTCTTGAAAGCGGCCGATGGCGCGGAGCGCGAGCGTCACGGGCGTGCCGCGCGCGGTGATCGTCGGCGACGCGGGATCGATCTCCACGCCGACGAGCAGGTTGCGCAGGTCGGTGCCGTCGAGCGGAGGCACGTCTAGCGGCGTCGCGCGACCGTCGCGCACGTCGGGCACGTCGATGCAGTCGCCGCCGTCACACGCGCGGTAGAGCGGTCCCGCGTCGCAGCCCGCGCCGAGAAGGGCCATGGGAACGATGAAACGTCGAAGCATCACGAGGTCTCCGGGCAGGTTCCGCCGAGGCGCCGCTCGGGGCAAACCCTGAGTTCGTACCACACGCGGCCACCGAAGAAGCACCCCCGCGCTCGTTGCGCTGCCCGACGCGGGGCGTGTACGGTTGAGCGTCGGGCGGATCACGCCGTTGACAAGCCTTGGAGAAAGGGAGCCTACGCCGTGCGAAGCACCACCCCGGCCCTGACCCGTCGCACCATGTCCCTGGGGTTCTCCCTGGTGGAGCTGATGATCGTCGTGGTGATCCTCGGGGTGCTCAGCGCCCTCGCGCTGCCGGCGTACATGCGCCAGCGCTACCGGGGTCAGGCGGTCGAGGCGTCGGAGGTGCTCAGCCGCGTCGTGGCCGCGCAGGAGGCGTATCGCGCGGAGTTCACGACCTACTCAGACGCGTCCAACGACCTCACCCTGACGGGGGTCGGCGCGCACACCTCTGGCGGTCTGGGCACCTGGCATCCGGCGTTGGGCACGGGGCAACGGAACTTCTACACGAACCTTCCGGTGTCATGGAATCAGCTCGGTGTTCGGCCCAGGGACCTCGTGCGATACAGCTACGCGACCTGTGCGGGGAACCCGGGCATCATCCCTTCGCTCGGTCCCGCGGGCGACCTCGGGTACGCCGCCCTCCCGCTCGCCCAGCAGGGCGTGTGGTTCTTCGCCGCCGCCACGGGCGACCTCGACGCCAACGGTAGCTTCTCCCGCTACGAGGTCTCCTCGCTGCAGCGGGGCATCACCGTGCGCGGGTTCGACATCGACTGATCGCGCACGAAGGTTCCAACGGCGCAGCATTCGGATAGACTCGCGCGCCATCTATGCCGACGCACACGCAGATCAACATCGGCTCCGCTCCCGGGTGCGAGCTCGTCCTCCACGGCAACGGCGTCGCCCCGCGGCACGCCGTGCTGCTCTGGCGCGACGGGCTCTGGATCCAGGACCTCGGGCAGGGACGCACGGTGGTCGACGGCCGCCCGCTGAGCCCCAACGAGTCGGTTCAGCTCCCGGGCTTTCACAGCGCGGTCACCGTGGGCGACGCGCGCGTGCCGCTCACGTCTCCCGAGATCTCCAAGCTCTTCCTCGACCGCTCCAGCCTCGCGGTGCAGCCGCCTGGGGTCATCGTGGTGGGCAGAGACCCCGCGCGCGCCCACGCCATCGTCGCGCACCCGACGGTGAGCGGCGCGCACCTCCGCGTCGACATCAACGCCCGCACCGTCACCGACCTCGGGAGCAAGAGCGGCACCTTCGACCGCAACTCGCAGCGGCTCGCGGCCAACCAACCCGTCTCCATGGACATCGCGGGGGGCTACTCCCTCGGCGCGGTGTGGGTGCCGACCTCCGTGCTGATGGAGTGCGCCGGGGCGTCACCCGGTGCGATCATGGCCGACCCCATGGGCGCGGGCTTCGCGACCTCCCAGGGCGCCGCGCCGAACGCGCCGATGCCCATCCACATGCCGTCGCAGGTCCCGCCGATGCCCTCGATGCAGGGCGGGCATCCCTCGATGCAGGGCGGGCATCCCTCGATGCAGGGCGGGCACGGTTCGCTGCAGGGGGGAATGCCGTCTTCGCCGGGCGCGTCGGCGGCCGCGGCGCCGCAGCGCACGATGTTCGGCACCTTCGACCTCGCGGGCGGGGGCAAGTCCATCGCCATCATCGGCCGCCTGCCGACGTGTGACATCGCGCTGCCCTACCCCCAGGTGTCGGCGCGTCACACAAGCGTGATGAAGTCCCCCGATGGGAACATCCTCGTCGGCGACCTCGGGAGCACCAACGGGACCTACGTGAACGGGCAGCGCCTCGTGCCCGGGCAGCCCATGGCGGTGCCGCCGAAGACGAAGATCTTCGTGGGGCCCTACCCCATGATCGTCGACCTGCAGGGCAACGCGATCACCGCGTACATCGAGCAGGACAACGCCCAGTGGACCGGCAACCTCGTCGAGGTCGAGGCGCTCGACCTGCACCTCGAGGTGCCCGACCGGAACCACCCGGGCACGATGAAGACCCTGCTCAACCACGTGACCTTCAAGGCCCTCCCGGGCGACCTCATCGCGCTGATGGGGCCGTCGGGCGCGGGCAAGACCACGCTGCTGACGGTGCTCAACGGCTACCTCCGCCCGACCAGCGGCGAGGTGCGGGTCAACGGAGAGAACCTCTACGCGATCTACGACGCCCTCCGCGGCAGCCTCGGGTACGTCCCGCAGGACGACCTCCTGCACCCCGAGCTCACCGTAAAGGAAGCGATCACGTACAGCGCGCGCTTTCGCCTCCCGCCCGACTACTCCGCCGAGGAGATCGAGCGCCGCGTGCTCGAGACCATGAAGGACCTCGGGCTCGACGCGCTCGCCGACACGGTCATCGGGTCGCCCATCAAGAAGGTGCTCTCGGGCGGCCAGCGCAAGCGCGTGAACATCGCGCTGGAGCTCGTCACCGACCCGGCGCTGATGTTCCTCGACGAGCCCACCTCGGGCCTCGCGGCCGACGACACCGTGGCGCTCATCGACCTCCTCGCGAAGCTCGCGAAGGAGAAGGGCAAGACCATCGTCGTCACGATCCACCAGCCCGCGAAGGAGGAGTTCGAGAAGTTCAACCTCACCTTCATCATGGGCTTCGGCGGCGAGCCCATCTACTTCGGCCCCACCGGCACCGACAGCTACGACTTCTTCGCGCGCTACCGGGGCAAGCCCATCGACAACCCGCGCGACATGTTCGACCAGCTCAAGCACCGCGAAGACGACCTGGTGAAGGGCGGGCAGGTGCGCGAGAAGAAAGACGCCCGGCTCCCCGCGGCGCAGGGGTGGCGCGCGGAGTTCTACCGCCCCGACAACACGGTCTACCGCAAGATGTATTCGGGCAAGCGAGAGCCCGGCAAACCCGGCACCAACCGCCGCCCCACGAAGGTGAGCGTGCCCCTGGTGCGGCAGTTCATCCTGCTGCTCTCGCGCTACGCGAAGATCAAGCAGCGCGACACCGCGGGCATGATGATCATGATGCTCCAGGCGCCGATCATCGGCGGGCTGCTCGCGGCGGTGTTCTACAAGCCCCCGGGGATGCCGAACCTCTGGTGTCAAAGCCAGGTGCAGGGCGCCGAGGCCGCGGTGGCGCAGCGCACGCAGCAGCTCTGCCAGCTCGGCATGGACCGGTTCAAGAACGTCGAGGACTACAAGGGCGCGCTGTTCTTCCTCACGGTGGGCTCTCTGTGGTTCGGCACGAGCAACGCGGCGCGCGAGATCGTGTCGGAGATCGCAATCTACCGCCGCGAGCGCATGGTGAACCTCTCGATCTTCAACTACGTGATGTCGAAGTTCGCCCTGCTCACGCTGCTCTGCATCGTGCAGTGCGTCGTGCTGCTCTCGGTGGTCTACGGCATCCTCGGCATCGGCGACCCGCTGGGCGTCGGCAACGGCGAGTGGTCCTCCTTCGCGCCGATGCTCGGGACGATGGTGCTGACGTCGATGTCGTCGGTGGCGCTCGGGCTGCTGCTCTCGGCCGTGGTGACCTCCAGCGAGGCCGCGATGGGACTTACGCCCATCGCCCTCATCCCGCAGGTGGTGCTCGGCGGGATGCTCGTGCCCATGACCAACAAGTCGTGGCTGAAGTACGTCATGGCCCTCATGCCCTCGCGCTGGTCCTTCGAGGGCATCATCGGCGCCGAGCGGTACGCGCTGGAGAACACCTGGCGCATCCCCACATGCGTCCCCGCGGGCAGCGACAACGGCGTGGTCGAGTGGGGCGGCCGGCCCTTCTTCAACTGCGCGGTTCGCGAAATCGCCAGCACCACGTCGGGCGTCGGCGGCTGGGGCTTCGCCAGCTACGACAACCCGCTGGTGGCCAATGGGGTGCTGGCGTTCATGACCGTCTTCTTCCTCGCGGGGGTCATGATCTTCCTCCGCCGCCGCGACTCGGTCTGAACGCGCTCCTCAGCGCGGCGTGCCGTTCACCGTGTTCCCCGCGGCATCCAGCAGGATCCTGCGGGGGAGGGTGCTCTCCATGCGAAAGGGAACATCGACGTTGAGGCGCTCGCCGCCCACGCGGGCGGTGCCCTCCAGCCGATAGGGGATGTTCTCATTCAACATCGAAGCGGCGAGGATGCCCGGGAGGTCCCGCCAGCCCGCCGAGACGGTCACGCGCAGGGGCACCGAGCGCCCCGCGACGAGGCGCAGCGACTCGGTCACCGAAGAGCGCCCGAGGGCCTGACCGCCGAGGGTCACGTCGACGTCGACGCGGCGCACGGTGAGGTCGACCCCATTCGGGTTGTGCGCGTCGAGTTCCACGTTGAGCTGAATCCCCGTGGCGCTGACGCTGGCGACCGACGCCGCCCGGGGGGTGAGCCTCGGCGGCTGCGGCCGCGCGCACGAGGCCGTGAGACACATCACCGGGACCGCGAGGGCAGAAAAGCAGACGGCGCGCATCCCCCACAGGATATCGGTGGGAGAGCGCGCCGTCGACCGGAGAATCGCGGCCTGAGGCCGCGAGGGGATCGGTCAGTTGACCGAGTCCTTGAGCGCCTTGATGGGCCGCGCGCGAACGGTCTTGCTCGCGGGCTTGGCGTCGCGGTGCTCCTTCGCCTTGGTGAAGGGGTTCAGGTAGTCGCCGGCCGGACGGCCCGGCTTCTCGGCCACGACGAACTTGGCGAAGCCCGGGAGCACGAAGACCTTGGCCTTCTTGAGCTCCTTCTGCCCCACCTCGACGAGCGCCTCGATGATGGCCTTCACCTGCGACTTGGTGACCGAGTCGCCGACGCTCTCCGCGATGGCCCCGATGAGGCCGGTCTTCGTGAGCTTCTTCGCGCTGCCCTTGGCGGGCTTCTTCGCTGCTGCCTTCTTCGCCATGATGCCATTCACCTTCTGTGATCGACGATCCCCCAGCGGATCGAGTGCTGCGCCGAACGATACCGAGATCGCGTGCCGCGTCCATACCTCTCGGCAGAATTCCCGCTGATTTTCCGAGCGAAGCGCCGACGAACGGGCGCCGCGCTCACCCGACAACCCGCGGTGCGCGCCCGGTGGTTCGCATGAAAATCACTGAAAACAAAGTGAAAATCTTCCGCCATGGGTGTCTCGCCCGCCCCTCGGCAACCGCGCGAGTCCCAGAATCAGGGAGAGCTCCGCGGGGGATTCGGCCGCGCGCTGAGAGCTCCGGGGCGTTGGTTCGCGCGGACTACGGGGTGGGGCTGACGATCGCCGCGACGGTCACCGCGCGGGCGCTGGGCGAGGGGTCGCGGGGGAGCGAGACCTCGGGCGCGACCGCGCTGCCGTCAAGGTTCGTGATGCGCGCGAAGAGGGCGAGCGTGGGGCGCGGCGGGCGGCCCGAGGGGCCATAGATCGACGTCCACGGGATGGCCACCTCGCAGGCCGGCGCGCTCCCGCCCACGCACGCGGCGGTGTCGCCGACGATCCAGCCGAGGTCAGCCGCGCAGCGCGGGCACGCGACGTCGCGGATGCCGATCTCGGGCCTGCTCTCGGTGCTGCCCTTGCGCTGCATGCCGACGGTGCCCCACGCGATCTCGGCGCCGAAGCCCGTGGGGGTCGCGTCGATGGCGCACGAAAGGGCGTCGTCGAGCGCGCCGGTGCTGTCAGTGAGCGACGAGGGGGCGCGCAGGCCGGTCGAGGTCGCGGTGGCGTCGCGGTCGATGAAGACCACCAGCGCGTTCGTGGCCTCGACGATGCCCGTCACGCCCACGTAGAGGTGTGTGT
>JBILLI010000609.1:0-4732 GCA_044376155.1 Polyangiales bacterium | reverse complement strand
GTCCGCAGGAGCATCGTGGCTTCTCGAAGATCCCGCGGGGATCCACCCTGGAGCAGCTGCTGATCTTCAACACCCGCACGGTCCTGGTCGAGGACTGCACCTTCCGCGACATCCCTCCCAGCGCCAGCGGCCTCGGGCTCTACCAGGTCGTGAGGGGCGTGACGGTGCGGCGCTGCACCTTCGACGGCGCCGGGGTGGGCGCGTACTACCCCATCACGGGTCGCGAGATCCTCTTCGAATTCTGCCGCTTCTTCGGTGGCGCGGGGATCTACGGAGCGCGCGAGACCGACAACAAGGGCCTCCACGGCACCTCCGAGGCGACCCGAGACCTGCAGGTGCGAGACTGCCACTTCGAATGTTGGGAGAACGCCGCCGCGCTGGAGATCGGCGCGGTGCGAGGCGCCCGGGTCAGCCGATGCACCTTCGTTGGTTGCCTCGGCCCGAGCATCGTCATCAACCGTGGGAGAGACCTCAAGCGCGACAAATCTGTCCGCGCGATCGGCTTCGCCTGCGACGACGTCCAGATCGAGGACTGTGTCTTCTTCGACGCGGGGCGCTACGGCGACTTCCCGAGGCTGCATGGCGCGGTCTACATCGCCCGGCACCACGGGAGCACCCTGCATGGCTTCATTCGCGCGTGCCGCTTCGAGCGGCGATGGCGCCCCGGGCACGACATCAGCGGGGCCGTGCAAGGCCCCATGGGATTCCCATGGCTCATCGCGCTGTCCATCGAGAACGGCCCTCTCGCGCCCGACGAGATCGACAACGGGGGGACCATCCGGGGGTTCGCGATCATCGACTCTGACCTTCGACCCGCGAGCGTCGAGTTCGCCGACGGCTCAAACCTGGAGGTCGAGAACGTCACGGAGTTGTGGGGTTTCCTGCCGGACAATAACGCTCCGTGACGAGCGCGCGCTGCGATGCGCGCGTCGCGAGGCGCCGACCTCCACGGCCGCAGACCATCGCGACCGGGAGGTGGAGAGAGAGCCGTCGCGACCGGCGCGCGCGGACACGTGCTTGCGCGTCGATCGGTAGGGTCGCGAGGTACGCCGCGGGGAGCGCGCGGAGGGCCGCGTCGGGCCGCGAGAGCACGCGGTCGGCCTCCGAGAGCCCCGCGAGTCGTTGCTCGGGCGCGAGGCCCGCGGTGCTTCGCGCGACACCGGTCCTACCGACACCGGCGGCGCCGTGATACCCCGAGTCATGAGGAGCGCGATGGGCGCCGTGGTCTTGCTTCCACGGAGGTGGCGCCCACAGGGAGTACATCTCTGGCTCTCGCGGGTGACGGTGCTGGCCGGGCTCGTGGCAAGCGGTTGTCGTCGGCACGAGCAGCCGGCCGTCTCACGGTCGGTTTCGACGCCTGTCGCGGTCGCGGTCGCGCGCGATGCCGGCAACCCGCACGTGCGGCGCGATGTACCCGCGACCAGGGTCGCCGACGCGCCCGTTCGGCTCACGCCCGTGGCCGTGCGCGCCTCGACCGAGCTGGCGGACGGGCGGTTGACGCACGCGGCGCGACTGGCCTTCGACGGCCAGGCGAGCACGGCGTGGAACGAGGGCGCCGCGGGGCCAGGCGCGGGCGAATGGATCGAGGCCGATCTCGGAACCGCCCACCGGGTCCGGCGTGTGCGCATCACAACCGGGTGGGATCACACCACGCGCGGCGGCGTTGACCTCTTCGCGGCCAACGCGCACCTGCGGCGCGTGCGGCTGGTGTTCGATGACGGGACCAGCCTCGTCCGCGAGGCGGCCGTCGATCAACGCGTACTCGCCGTCGACCTCGACGTGCTCACCCGACGCGTCCGGATCGTGGCCGACGAGGTGTGGCCCGGGCTGCGCTACCAGGACCTGTGCCTCTCCGAGGTGGCCCTGGAGGGCGCGCTGCCGCCGCTTCGGGCGGGGCAGCAGCGGGTCCAGCTTGGCGAGGATCCGCCGTGCCTGCTGCGCGCCGTCGCCGGTGTGGTCACGGCCGAGTGCGCCCGCGGAGCCCTCACGTGCACCGCGGTGGCCCGCGGCGACCTGGCGCCGGTGTCCGGTGACGAGGTCGTGTTTCGCTGCGAGGACCGCGAGCGGGTGCACCGCGTCCTGGCGATCGCGAACGGCCCGTCGGTGCTGTGGGCGTATCGCATCAACGACGCGCCCGACGGCAGCGGCGCGGTCCTGGACAGCGACTGCGCGATCGCCCCACGCGTCGCCGTCGAGGTCGTGGACGCCGTGGAAGACACACCGCGCGAAATGCTGATGCACGTGACCGGCTGCGAAGGCACCGACTTCGTGGACCGGGATGTCCTTTGGAAGTGGCGAGGGGACCGGATGCAGCTTGTCGCCCGCGCCACCTTCGGCTGCCAGACCACCGCGGACACCGGTGATCCGGAGCGGGAGGCGCCGCCGGAGGACGAGCTCTGGGCCTGCGAGGGTGGCTACCTGGACGTGGGCGGCGCCGCGCAGGGCTGGACCATCACGGAGGACACTCTCGAATTCGCCCGTATCCGCGGCGACCGCGGGCGCAACGGTCGCGTCGTGACCCCGCCCGGCGGGCCTCGTCGCACGCTGCGCTGGGACCCGGGCACCTTCCGTTTCCAACCGTGACCCGCCATGCGCGCGTTCGATCCTCACGGCGCGGGCGATCATTCCGCGATAGGGACCTTCGCGATGCTTCACCCGCGCGCAAGTGGGCACCCGGTGCCAGCCGAACTGCCCCCGCTGCCGTGTCTCGCCCGTCCGTTCGTTCGTGCGCTGTGTGGTGCCGCGCTGATCGCGGGGTGTCACGGCGGGACGCCCGCCCTCGACGCGGGCGCGGGCGACGGCGTTGCGAACGGTGACGTTGCGGCGAACGGTGACGTCGCGGCCGAGGGCGATCGCTCGGCGTGCAACCCGCTGGGCGACGAGGCGACCTGCGCGCTCCCGTGGCCCAGCATGTACTTCACGCGCGTCGACCCTCGCGCGGAGACGGGGTACCGCCTCGCGCTCGACCCCCGCGCGCTGCCCGTGAGCGCGTCATCGCGCACACCGGGCGGCGGCACCCTCGACCCCGCGCCGTGGAACCGCCTCGACGGGTTCTCCCCCTCGGCACCCGCGCTGGCGTGGTTCCCGCGGCGCCTCGACCCGGGCTCCCTCACCGGCGCCCTCGGGATCGCGGCGAGCGTCGCGCCCGGCAGCGCGACGGTGCTCCTGGACATGGCCACGAACCGCCGCGTGCCGCACATCGCGGAGCTCGACGCGACGGCGGGCGAGGGGCAGCGCCAGCTCCTGATCGTGCGGCCGGCGGTGCGCCTCGAGCCCGCGCACCGATACGCGGTGGTCGTGACCCGCGCGCTGCGGTCCCTCGACGGGGGCGCGCTCGCGCCGACGGAGGGCTTTCGGGCGCTGCGCGAAGGGCACCCCGAGCGCGACCCGCGCCTCGCGCGCCTGGCCGATCGAACCCGAGAGATCTTCGCGTCCATCGACGCCGCGGGCATCGCGCGCGACGAAGTGCTCCTCGCATGGGACTACGTCACCGCCTCCGAGCGCTACCTCACGGGCCCGGTGCGCGCGATGCGCGACCGCGCGCTGGGCCTCGTCGGACCGAGCGGCGCGAGCTTCACCGTCACCCGCGTCGACGAGGCCATGAGCGGCCCGGTGCTGCGACGAATCGAGGGCACCGTGCGGGTCCCGCTGTTCCTGCGCGACTCCGCGCCCGGTCAGCGCAGCGCGATGAATTTCGACGCCGACGGCGAGCCCGCAGTCGTCCCCGGCGCGACGCACGACGTCCCCTTCGTCGCGGTCGTGCCGCGCGCCGCGGTGGCAGCGACGGGCCCGCTCCCGATGTTGCTCTTCGGCCACGGGCTCTTCGCCTCCGCGCGGGACCAGCTCTTCGGCACCGACGTCCCGAGCGCGTTCCTCCAGCGCTTTGCCGACGACCACGGCTACGTCCTCGTCGCCACCGACTGGACCGGCCTCTCCGCCGCGGACCTCGGCGACGCGGGCCTCGGCCTCGCCGACTTCAACCGCGTGACCGTGCTGACAGACCGTCTCCAGCAGTCTCTCGTCAACGCGATGGTGCTCTTTCGCACGGCGCGGGAGCGCTTCGACGGCGTACCCGCGTTTCAGGTCCAGGGCCGCGGGGTGATCGACCCGGGGCGGGCATACTACTTCGGCGTCTCCCTCGGCGGGATCATGGGCGCGAGCTTTCTGGGCTACTCCCCCGACTGCGAGCGCGCCGCGCTGAACGTCAACGGCGGCAACTGGTCACTGCTCATGCAGCGCTCCCTCGCGTGGCCGCAGCTGAGCCTCTTCCTGCGCGTCGGCTACCGCGCTCCAGAGGACCACCTCCTGCTCCTCGACCTCGCGCAGTCGCAGTTCGACTTCACCGATCCCATCAACCTCGCGCCGCACCTCACGCGCGACGTCCTCCCAGGGTCCGGCTCGGCGAAGTTCGTGCTCTCGCAGGAGAGCCTCGGCGATCCGCTCGTGAGCACCCTCGGCGCGGAGATGGTCGCGCGCACCGCGGGCCTCCCGCTGCTCGCGCCTGCGCTGACGTCACCGTACGGCCTCACGCCCGCGCCCGCACCGCTCGCGTCGGCGATGTCCCAATGGTCGATCCGCCCCGCGACGACGCCGCCGGACACGAACCGCCCCATCGCGGCGGACAACGGCGCGCATGGCGCGATCGGGGTGCTCCCCGCGATGGCCGAGCAGGTCGCGCGCTTCCTCCGCCCCGGCGGGGTGGTCGAGCAGACCTGCGCGGGGCCTTGCGCGT
>JBILLI010000476.1:0-6023 GCA_044376155.1 Polyangiales bacterium | reverse complement strand
CGCTCGTGCGCGAGGTCGTCGACGACGCGCTCTCCGACGCCGCCCTCGACGCGCGCGACGTCGCGGTGGTGCACGTGGGCAACGCCTTCGGCGAGCTCTTTACCGGACAGGCCCAGCTCGGGGCCCTGCCCGCCACGGTCTGCGACGACCTCTGGGGCGTACCGTCGTCGCGCCACGAGGCCGCGTGCGCGTCGGGGTCCATGGCGATCCTCGCGGCGATGGCCGAGATCGAGGCCGGGCGTTACCCGTGTGCCCTGGTCCTCGGCGTGGAGCAGGAGCGCAACGTGCCCGGCGACGTGTGCGCGCGGCACCTCGGCGCGGCCGCGTGGGTCGGCCACGAGGGCACCGAGGCGCGCTACCTCTGGCCCCACATGTTCGCGCGCATCGGCGACGTCTACGAAGAACGCTACGGCGGTCTGCGCCGCGCGCACCTCACCGCCATCGCGCGAAAGAACTTCGCCAACGCGCGGCGAAACCCGCGCGCGCAGACCCGCGCATGGACGCTCACCGACGACAGCTTCTCGGAAGACGACGCGCACAACCCACGCGTCGAAGGGCGGTTGCGTCGGCACGACTGCGGGCAGGTCACCGACGGCGCCGCGGCGATCCTCCTCGCGGGCGAAGATTTCGCGCGGGACTGGTCCGCGCGCCGTGGGGTCGCGCTTGCGTCGGTGCCGCAGATCCTGGGGTGGGGCCATCGCAGCGCCGGGCTCTCGCTCGACGCGAAGCTCCAGCGCCCCGGCGACGTGCTCTTTCCCCATGTGCGGCAGGCGATTCGGGAGTCTCTCGCGCGGGCCGGCGTCGCCTCGGCGCACGACCTCAGCGGGATCGAGGCGCACGACTGCTTCACCACCACCGAGTACATGGCCATCGATCACTTCGAGCTCACCGCGCCCGGCGAGAGCTGGCGCGCCATCGAAGCGGGATCGACCGAGCGCGCCGGGCGCACGCCGATCAACCCCAGCGGCGGGCTCATCGGCGGCGGTCACCCCGTGGGCGCCACGGGCGTGCGCATGGTGCTCGACGCCGCGCGGCAGGTGAGCGGCCGCGCGGGCGAGACGCAGGTCGAAGGCGCGCACACCTTCGCCACCCTGAACCTCGGCGGCAGCGCCACCACCGCCGCGTGCTTCGTGGTGGGCGGCGTCGAGAGAGGAGCATCGCGATGAAGGCCACGGTCGTGAGGGAGTACCCGGCGCGCCTGCCCGAGGCAGACGATCACCCCTACCGCACCGGCGCGTGGACGCCCCAGCGCCGCGAGTGGGACGCGCACGACCTCACCGTGCTCGCGGGCGAGATCCCCCGGGATCTCAACGGGGTCTACCTTCGCAACACCGAAAACCCCCTGCTGCCGGCGCTCGGGCGCTACCACCCCTTCGACGGTGACGGGATGCTCCACGCCATCACCTTCGAAGACGGGCGCGCGCGGTACCGCAACCGCATGGTCCCCACCGCGGGCCTCGCCGCGGAGCTCGAGGCCGACGCGCCGCTGTGGGCGGGCATCTTGGAGAACCCTGAGAAATCCCTGCGCGACGGCTGGGGCGCGCGCACCCGCATGAAGGACGCGTCGAGCACCGACGTGGTGGTCCACCGCGGCGAGGCGCTCACGACGTTCTACCAGTGCGGCGATTGCTACGCCGCCGACCCCTCTACGCTGGCGCCGCGCGGCACGGCGTCGTGGAACGCGCGCATCCCCGCGGGATGGGGCGTCTCTGCGCACCCCAAGCTCGATGAGAACACCGGCGAGCTGCTGGTGTTCAACTACGGCAAGTCCGAACCCTTCATGAACTACGGGGTGGTCTCGGCCGCGGGGGAGCTCGATCACTACGTCCCCATCGCGCTGCCCGGCCCGCGGCTCCCGCACGACATGGCCTTCAGCGAGCGCTTCGCGATCCTCAACGACCTGCCGCTCTTCTGGGACCCTGCCCTGCTCGCGAAGGGCGTGCACCGCGCGCGCTTCTACCAAGACCTCCCGTCGCGCTTCGGGGTGATTCCCCGGCGGGGCGGGGCCGACGAACTCCGCTGGTTCGAGGCCGCGCCCACCTACGTGCTGCACTGGATCAACGCCTGGGACGACGGCGACGCCCTCGTGCTCGACGGCTACTTCCAACAGCAGCCGGTGCCCGCGCACCGTCCCGATGATGGTCCGTGGTCGATCATGCACCGCAGCATCTCGATCGGTGACTTTCAGTCGCGGCCGCACCGCTGGCGCTTCGACCTGCGCACCGGGCGGTGCACCGAGGAGCCGCTCGACGAGGAGTTCACGGAGTTCCCGATGGTGCACGGGCGCTACGTGGGGCGGCGGCACCGGTACTTCGTGGCGATGACCAACGAGCCCGGGTGGTTCCTCTTCAACGGCCTCGTGCGCATGAGCGCCGACGGCACCGACAAGCAGCGCTGGCAGTTTGCGCCCGGGGTGTTCGCGAGCGAGTCGCCCATCGCGCCGAAGACCGGCGGCACCGAGGAGCGCGACGCCTACGTGGTCACCTTCGTCACCGACATGAACGCCGACCGCAGCGAGTGCCAGATCTTCGACCTCGCGGCCATCGACCGCGGACCCATCGCCCGCGTGCTCCTCCCCGAACGCATCGCGAGCGGCACGCACAGCGCGTGGGTCTCCCTCGACGACCTCGCGCGCGGTCCGCGGCCTTGACCTCGCGGGAGGTCTTCATCGTCGATGGGCTGCGCACGCCCCGCGGCAAGGCCTCGCCCCGCGGCGCCCTCGCCGCGTACAGCGCCCTCGACCTCGCGCGCGCCGTCCTCGCCGGGCTGCGCGACCGCGCCCCCGCGCTCCCTGCGCTCGCCGAGGACGTGATCCTCGGGTGCGCCACGCAGGTCGACGAGCAGGGCACCAACCTCGCGCGCACCGCGGTGCTGCTGGAGCAATTCGGCGACCACGTGCCGGGCCTCACGGTGAACCGCTTCTGCGCGTCGGGCATCGAGGCGGTGAACCTCGGCGCGATGCGGGTGATGGCCGGGCAGGCGGACGTGATCCTCGCGGGCGGCGTCGAGAGCGTCTCTCGCGTGCCGATGTTCTCCGACCGCGGACCGCTCTACACCGACCCCACGGTGATGCGGCAGGTCGGCACCGTGCACATGGGCATCTCCGCGGACTTCATCGCCACGCGCGAGGCATTCTCCCGCGAGGCCCTCGACGCCTACGCGCTGCGCACCCGCGAGAAGGCCCGCGCCGCGGATCGCGCTGGCCGGGGGCGCGCGTCGGTGCTCCCGCTGCGCCGTGACGACGGAACGATCGCGTGTGACCGCGACGAGTTGCTCAGCTTCGCCCCCACGTCGAGCGACCTCGCCGCGCTGCCGCCGGCCTTTCAAGCGCTCGGCGACGAGGGGCAGGACGCGGTGATCCTCGCGCGACACCCCGAGGTCTCGCGGGTGGAGCACCGGCACACGCGCGCGTCGTCGCCGCCGCTCGCCGACGCCGCGGCGATGCTGGTGCTGGCCGACGCGGAGGGCGCGCGACGGTGCGGGCTGCGCCCCCGTGCGCGCATCGTGCGCACCGCGAGCGTCGCGGTGGACCCCGTCGTGATGCTCACGGCAGGACAGCTCGCGACCGAGCGCGTGCTCGCGCGCGAGGGGCTCGCGCCCGACGACGTCGCGGTGTTCGAGTTCGCCGAGGCCTTCAGCGCGCTGTCGATGAGGTTCCAGCGCGACCTCGGGCTCGACGACGCGCGGCTCAACCCCAACGGCGGCACCCTCGCCCTCGGGCACGCGTTCGGCGCGACAGGGGCGATCCTGCTGATCAACGCCGTCGACGAGCTCGAGCGCGTGGGCGGGCGCTACGCCGTCGCCGCCGTCAGCGGGGCCGCGGGGCTGGGCACCGCGACCCTTCTCGAGCGCGTCACGGGGTGAGCCCCGTCGTCGCCGCCCAGCGGGTGAGCGCCCGCGCCAGCACCCGGCCCGTCGCGGCGTGGGTCATCTCGCAGGCCAGCGCGCCCTCCGCGTCGAGGGCGCAGCGCACCCGAACGCGCTCTCCCGCAAGGGCTTCGGCGAGGTACTCGACGCTCACGAAGACCGGCGCGGCGTCGCGCCAGAGCGCCTCGGGGGCGGCCTCCAGGGCCCACGACACGTAGTGAACGTGGTTGACGTGGCCGTTCACGTCGATGTCGCCGCGGCGCACGTCGAGCTCCACCGCGGGCGCGTCCGCGGGCACCGCGGGGAGGCGCGCGGAGAACGCGTCGGGCCAGGACCTCCCCCGCTCGCTGTGCCACCCGAGGGGCGTGCGGGGGGCGCGGGCGAGGCGGCGGGATGCCAGGTCCATCACGAGCCAGGCGCTGGCGGCCTCGGCGAGGAGCGCGCCGTCGGCGTCGAGCACGCGGTACTCGCGCACGGTGTAGAGCCGCTCCTTGCCGCAGGGCCACGTCTCGACGCGCAGCGCCTCGCGCCACCGGGGCGCGCGGTGGACTCTCACGGACAGGCGGTGCAGCACCCAGGTCTCGCCGTGCGCCTGCGCGAGCTGGTCGACCGCGGCGCCGAAGCGCGACGCGTGGTGGTCCGCGGACTCTTGCAAGAGGTCACAGAGCGCGGGGAGCGACAGGGCGCCGCGGGCGTCGGCCTCGTACGAGCGCACCCGAAACTCCGACACGCCGAGGGGGACCTTGAGCTCCATCGCCGCGTCTCTCTCACGAATCCGCGCCGACGTGAACGCGTCCTTCGCGCTACGATCCCCGTGTGCAGATCATGGTGCAGCTCGAAGCCCCCCTCGCGCGCGCGCTGCGCGAGGGAACCCCCGCGTCCCACGCGATTCGTGACGCCGCCGCGCGCGCGGGCGTCACGCTGCGCCCGGCGCACCCCGCGGTGAGTGATCCGCCGCTCTCCACGTGGTTCACCGCCGACCTCCGCGACGGCGACGTCCCCCGCGCGCTCGCGGCGCTGCAGTCCTTCCCCGGCGTCACCGCGGCCTACGCCAAGCCCCAGGACGCACTCCCGTGAGCGCCCTCCCGCGTGAGCTCATCGTGCGCGTCGACGGCCCCCTCGACGCCCTCGCCCTCGACGACGTCACCGTGCGCGCGCTGCACCCCGCGCTCCCGGGATACGCCCGGGTCTTCGCCGACGACGCCCGCCTCGACGCGCTCTGCGAGGCGCTCCGCGCGCTCCCGTGCGTGCGCGCCGCGTACGTCAAGCCCGAGACCTCGCCCGCGTGTGAGCCCGTCGCGGTCACCCCGCGCGAACACGCGCCCGCGAACACGCCCGACTTCACCGCGCGGCAGAGCTACCTCGACGCGGCGCCGGTGGGCGTCGATGCGCGCGCGTCGTGGGCGCAGCCGGGCGGTGACGGCGCGGGCGTCGGGGTCATCGACATCGAGGGCGCGTGGCGCTTCACCCACGAGGACCTCAAGGAGAACAAGGGCGGCGTGGTGGGCGGCGAGCCCGCGCGCTCGCGCGACTGGCGCAACCACGGCACCGCGGTCATCGGGATCATCGGCGGCGACCGCAACGGCTTCGGCGTCACGGGCATCGCGCCCGCGGCCACGGTGTCGGCCGTGTCGGTCTTCGGCGGCACGGGCAGCGCCGGGGCCATCGTGCTCGCGGCGCAGAAGTGCGCGCCGGGGGATGTGATCCTGATCGAGCTGCACCGGCCGGGGCCGCGGGCGCGCAGAGGCGGGCAGCAGGGCTTCATCGCCATCGAGTGGTGGCCCGACGACTACGACGCCATTCGCTACGCCACCGACCGCGGCGTGCTGGTGGTCGAAGCCGCGGGCAACGGCGCCGAGGACCTCGACCACAGCGACTACGACAACCCCGCCCGAGGCTTTCCCGCAGGGTGGAAGAACCCCTTTCGGCGCGGCGATCGCGACAGCGGCGCGATCCTCGTGGGCGCGGGCGCACCGCCCCCCGGCACCCACGGGCGGAACCACGGCCCCGACCGCTCGCGCCTCGATTTCTCGAACCACGGCGCAGCGGTCGACGCCCAGGGATGGGGCCGCGAGGTCACCACCTGCGGCTACGGGGATCTTCAGGGCGGCGGCGACGAGGACCGCTGGTACTCCGACACCTTCTCGGGCACCTCC
>JBILLI010000497.1:0-5848 GCA_044376155.1 Polyangiales bacterium | reverse complement strand
GGTCCACCCGAGGCGCACGCCGTCGCGAATCTCCGCGGCGGGCGTGTTGCTGTTCACCAGCGCCGCGACGCGCACGGTGGCGCGGGCGGGGCCGGGGCGCAGGGTGACGTCGACCCCGGAGATCCCATCGCCCAGGGCGCGGAGGTCGGCGCGCAGGCGCTCCACCGGCGCGGGGCTCTCGGCGCTGACCTCGACGGCCTCGGTGCGAACGTTGAAGGTGCACGCGCCCGCGAGGAGCGTGGCGCTGAAGAAGGCGGTGAGCGTTCGGGGGTGCATGGTGCGCTCCGTGGGTCTGTCAGCGGGAGAGGTGAAAGGCCAGCGCGAGACCGCCCTGGAGCACCGCGGCGCCCTGCGGGAGGATCTCGTGTCCGAAGAGAAAGGCCCCGGTCAGCGGCGCGTGCAGCGCGACCTCGGCCGCGAGGCTCACCCGCTGCCCGAGGTAGAAGCGCAGCCCCGCGTCGATGAAGGGCGCGACGCCGAAGCGCACGTCCTGCCGCCCGTCGCCGAAGCGCGTCTGCAGCGCGGCGCCGAACTGCACGAAGGGCTCGACGTTGCGTCCGAGGTCCGCGTGGAGCTCAAGCGCGGGCGAGACGCCGATGGCCCAGCGGTCGCCGTCGAGGGTGCGCGCGGCGCCCACGGTGAGGCGGCGAAAGGCCAGCGCGAAGCCGGTGCCGAGCCCCACGCTGGCGTCGACGCCCGCGGTCCAGGTCGGGGTGGACCCGCCTCGCTCGGCCTCGCGGGAACCGATGAGCCCCGAGAGCCCGAGGGAGACCGGGCGCGCGGAGGGCGCGGGCTGCGCGTGGGCGGCGCGGGGGAGGGAGAGCGCGAGGGCGGTGAGCAGGCAGAGGGGGAGGCGCACGGCGAGGGGCTCCTTGTGAGGTCTGGGCGCCCCTCCGTTCCCGCTCGCGGGAGGAGTGTTCAATGAAATCGTCCGGGCGCCGCCCGCGACGGACTACGTCACCGACGTGATGGACGATGCCCGCGCGGCGGGACTAGGCTCCCGCGCCATGAGCAGCACGTTCCCCGACAGCTGGAAGCAAGCCCTCGGCGCAGAGTTCACCAAACCCTACTGGAAGGAGCTGCAGGATTTTGTCGCGCACGAGCGCGCGAAGCACCAGGTGTTCCCGCCCGAGGACGAGGTGTTCACGGCCTACGCCCTCACGCCCTTCGACCAGGTGAAGGTGCTGGTGCTGGGGCAGGACCCCTACCACGACGTGGGGCAGGCCCACGGGCTCAGCTTCTCGGTGAAGCCTGGCGTCGCCGTGCCCCCCTCGCTGGTGAACATGTACAAGGAGCTCAAGGCCGACCTGGGCTTGAAGATCCCCAACCACGGCAACCTGGTCCCGTGGGCGAAGCAGGGGGTGATGATGCTCAACGCGGTGCTCACCGTGCAGGCCCACACGCCCAACTCCCACAAGGACCGCGGGTGGGAGAAGTTCACCGACGCGACCATCAGCGCGCTCAGCCACCGCAGCGACCCGCTGGTGTTCGTACTGTGGGGCAAGTACGCGCAGAAGAAGTCCAAGCTCATCGACGCGAAGCGCCACACGGTGCTCGAGGGCGCGCACCCGTCGCCGCTCAGCGCCAAGGCGGGCTTCTTCGGCAGCCGCCCCTACTCCCAGGTGAACGACGCCCTCAAGGCCATGGGCAAGGGCCCCGTGGACTGGGCCCTCGCCGACCTGTGACTCACGCCGACGTGAGCACCTCGAAGGGCTGCACGTAGCGCACCTCCACCGGGCCGAGCTCGGTCTCCACGGTCTGCAGCGCCACCACCGGCGCGTGTCGCACCATCTCCCACAACGCACGGTTCGGCGCCGCCCGGCGGGCCCGGAGAGAACCCGCGAGGGAGACATGCGCGGCGATGCTCGCGGCGAGTCGACGGCGCAGCGCCGGGGCGTTCTGCGCGGCCGCGCCGAGGTCGAGGTCGAGGCAGTGACCGCTCCACGCGCGGTGACGCCCCTCGGTCTGGACGGGCGCGCGGAGGAGCACGGTGAAGGTCGCGAAGGTGGGGATGTCGAGCGGTGTCATGCGGGCGTCGGGGTCGAAAAGGGCGGCGGGGATAACAGAATCCCCCGACGCACTCAACGACCTTCGGCGCCCGCGCTCCGTCGCTCCTCGGAGAACCCGTGCGCGCGCTCGACGGAGGCCACGAGGTCGAGCACGCGGGCGGCGTAGCGGGCGAGGAAGTCATCCATGTCGCCCACGGCGCGGCCGCGCTCGGCCTGCCGCGCGAGGAGAAAGAGCATCAGCGCGAGGTCGCGGCCGGCGTTGCCGTGCGAGGGCGCGCGGCCGAGCCGGGCGTCGGTGAGCGCGTCGATGCGGCACTGCACCCGCACCAGCAGCCGCCAGAGCGCGCCGAGGGCGCTGTGGCCGTCGACGTCACCGACCACGTCGTCGAGGGCGGTCCACGCGCGCGAGACCCGGGCCGCGCCGTCGACGAGGGGCGCAAGCTCGTCGCGCAGCGCGAGGGTGGCGCTCACGCCGAGACCACCGGGCAGCCGCGCGGGGTCGCGCAGGGGCAGCGCCCACGCGGCCTCGGCGGTGAGGCGGTCGAGGGCGCGCGGCGCGAGGAGGTCGTCGAGCATCGGGCGCAGGTCGTCGCGCAGGGGCGAGAGCAGCCGCAGCGTGCGGGCGAAGACGTCTCCCCCCGCGGCGCCGACGCGGTCGCGGTGCGCGCGAAAGAGCGACGCATGGCGCGCCACCGACTCGGCCGCGAGCTCGGCCAGGATGCACGGCACCTCCCCCTCCGCCCGCGCGCGCGCCCAGCGGTCGAGGAGCTCGTTCATCACCCGCGCGTCGGCGTGGGCCGCGCCGTCGCGGGAGACGTGCAGCGCGTCGAGCAGCCGCGGCGCGTCGGGCGCGCGGTCGAGCACGCCGCAGAGGGTGAGCGGCACGAAGCGACCGCGACGGGCGTCGCGCCAGCGCACCGCGGGCACGAGGTCACCCGCCCCGAGGCGCCCGAAGGTCTCGCGGAGGAGAGCGGCGTCGAGGTCGTCGTCGAGCGTGACGCGCACACAATCACCGAGCAGCGCGCGCACTTCATCGACCTCGAAGCCTGCGCTGTGCGCGAGGCGCGCAACGCGCGCGGGGTCGCCGTCGCGGGCGTCGTAGCCGCCGCGTTGGGCCGGGAACCAGCGTGCGAGGGAGGGACCCGCAGCGGTGGGCGCGATGAGCACCACCGAGGTGCGGGTCACCGCGGCGTGCACCGCGGCGACGTCGGGGATCCCCGGGAGGAACAGGTCCAGCAGGGCGGTCACGGCCTCGCGGGTGAGGCGGCCTTCCTCGGTGGGGAGCCCGCCGCGCAGGGCGTCGATGAGCCGTCGGCGACGCAGCAGCCGCGCCTCCACCGCGTGGTGCTTGGCGAGGATCGTCGCCACGTCCGCCGCGGCGATGCCCAGGCGCGCGATGATGGCCTCGAAGACCCGGCGGTGACGGGTGGGGTCGGTGCGCGGCCACTCGGTGTCGGCGAGGGCGCGCGCGTCGAAGGACGCCAGCACCTCCCCGGGGCCGCCCACCGTGTCGGCCCATCGCCCGAGGCGCAGCCAGGCGACCGCGAGGTCCCGCGCGAGCCACGCGGGGAGCGACTCGTCCGAGGGGGCGATCTCGCGCTCCAGGCGCGCGGTGAGGGCGTCGCCGAGGGCGACCCGCGGTGTGGGCTCCTCCCCGCGGAGCAGCGAGGCGATGCCCTCGCGCAGCAGGGACTCGTCGGAACCAGAGCTGTCGTTGGGCGTTTCCTGCATGGCGCCCGGCGAAAGGTGACACACCCGGGGCCCTGACGAAACCCGCGGAGTCCTTGCGCCCCTGCGGCGATGGAATACCGTGTGGCACCTTTACCCCCATCGGGAGTTCCTTGATGCGCGTTCACGTCCTCTTCGCCGCGGTCACCCTCCTCGGCCTCGGCTGTGGCAGCCCCCGCGGTGGCGTCGGTACCTTCCCCTTCGACGCTGGGGACCCGTGCACGCCCAACGCGCAGTCGTCGTGCGTGTGCGTCGACGGTCGCAGCGGCACCAGCGTGTGCTCCGCCGCGGGCGTCGCGGGCGCGTGCGTCTGCGGGGTCGACGGGCAAGACGGCGGTGCCAGCAACGACCTGGTGCTCCCCTCCTTCGACGTGGTCGTCCCCGACGCGGGGGTGCGCGTCGACGCGGGCGGCGGCGGCGGCGGCATGGACGCGGGCACCGTGGGCGCCGGCGCCGTCGGCGCGCCCTGCACCCGCCTCACCGACTGCAGCGCGGGCGTGTGCCTCCCCACCGGCCGCTGCTCCCGCGCCTGCGCGGGCCCCGCGGACTGTCCGGGCTCGTGGAACTGCTCGTCGCTCCCGGGCCTCGGGCCGGTGTGCGCGTGCACCCCGCGAGGCGAGGAGACCTGCAACAACCTCGACGACAACTGCAACGGCCTCGTCGACGAGGGCACCACGCGCTGCAACGGCAGCTGCGTCGACCTGCGCAGCGACGCGCGCAACTGCGGCGCCTGCGGGATCTCCTGCGGCGGCGGCACGAGCTGCGTCAACGGCGCCTGCGCGTGCCCCTCGAACAGCCCCCTCGCGTGCGCCGGCCGCTGCGTCGACGGCCGCAGCGACCCGAGCAACTGCGGCGCCTGCGGCAACGTCTGCCCCAACGGGGCGGCGTGCACCAACGGGGTGTGCCAGCGCACGGGCATGTGCCCGTCGTCATGCTCCGCGAGCTCGCAGTGCGCCCCCTGCGCGACGACGGGGGAGACCGGCACCTACTGCTGCGTCAGCGGGCTGTGCATCTACATGTCGGCGTCGACGTGCACGAGCACCACGGTCGACAGCGGCCTGCCCGACGTCGACCTCTCCGACACGGGCAGCGGCAGCGGCGGCACCGACGCGCGCCTGGACTGATCTCCCCCACCGCCCCATTCGCGACGCGGGCGGTGATAGCATCGCCGCACCCATGGGAGATGACCTCGAGCGCACGCTGATCCGCGTGAACGATTTCGGGTTCTCGCGCACGCTGGTCTACCGCGAGCCGCAGCTGCGTTGGAGCGATCAGCGAGGCTCGCACAGCGCGCTGATCCGCGGCCGGGTGATGCTGGGCTCGGCCGACGACTGCTCGCTGGTGATCTACGACCCGATGGTGTCGCGCCTGCACGCCTCCATCGAGGTCACCTCCGACGGCATCTGGGTGCGCGACCTCGGGAGCCGCAACGGCACCTACGTCGCCGGCGTGCGCGTGCGCGAGGCGTGCGTGCCCGACGGCGCGGCGATCCACATCGGCGACACCGACCTCTGGGTCTACTACGACCAGAACGAGACCGTGGTGGACCTCTGGCCCACCGAGCAGTTCGGCCCGCTCTGGGGCCGCAGCGTGATCATGCGCGAGCTCTTCGCGCGCCTCGCGCGGGTGGCGGCGATGGAGTCCACGGTGCTCATCCAGGGCGAGACCGGCACCGGCAAGGAGCTCGTCGCCCGCGCGGTGCACCACAATTCCCGCCGCCGCGAGAAGCCCCTGGTGGTGGTCGACTGCGGCGCCCTCGCCGAGAACCTCCTCGAGGCCGAGCTCTTCGGCCACGCCCGGGGCGCGTTCACCGGCGCCTCCCACGAGCGCGCCGGGGCCATCGAGTCGGCCGCGGGGGGCACGGTCTTTCTCGACGAGATCGGCGAGATGCCGCTCTCGATGCAGCCCAAGCTCCTGCGCGCGCTCGAGAGCCGCCAGGTGCGCCGCGTGGGCGAGTCGCGCTACCGCGACGTCGACGTGCGCTTCATCGCCGCCACGCACCGCGACCTCGCCAAGATGGTCAACGACGGCACCTTTCGCGAGGACCTCTTCTTTCGCCTCTCCGTGCTCCCCGTGACCGTGCCCCCGCTGCGTGAGCGCCTCGACGACAT
>JBILLI010000049.1:0-20302 GCA_044376155.1 Polyangiales bacterium | reverse complement strand
CTGAAGCGCGCGGTGAGGAACTGCCGCAGCGGCGAGATCACCTGCTGGAGCTCCCCGGTGCCAGACTGGTACTCCTGCAGCACCGCGCTGAGCCACTCCTCGGCCGCAGACTCGCTCTCGCCCCAGGCGTCCTCGCGCTCCCGCGCATCACGGGCGCGCTCGTAGGCGTCGGTGACCTCGAGCGCGATGCCGCCGAGCGCGAGGCGCTGCTGCTCCTCGGTCATCGCGAGCTCCTCGGAGAGTCGGCGCACGCGGAACATGTTGGTCACGGGCTCGAGGTTCCAGCGCATGACCACGGCGCCGCCCCACCAGCCGAAGTTCGCGTTGCCCGCCGCGAAGGGGTTGGGCTGGTCTGCGATGGTGGGCGCCAGGGACCACGACGCCGTGAGCGCCAGCGCGAGGTCGGGCCAGTAGGCCCCGCGCTGGATGTCCACCGCCGCGCGACGCGCCGCGACCCCCTGACGGAGCATCTCGACCTCGGGGCGGTTGAGCTGCGCCCGCGTGAGGTACGTGCCGAGGGGGCGCAGGTCCATCACCAGCGGACACAGCGGCTCGTCGGGGATGTCGATGGCGTCGCCCACGCCCGTGAGCAGCCCGAGGGTCGCCCGGGCCACGCGCTCGCCCCGCGTCGCCTCGCTGCGCCGCGCGCGAATCTCCGCGCGGTACACGCGGATCTGCCGCATGTCGTTGATCAGGGTGTCGCCGGTGCCTCCGTCGCCGCCGCCCTCGCGCGCGTAGCGCTCGGCGTCGCGGATGTAGCCGGTGGCGCGCTCGAGGAGGTACAGCGCGTCGCGCGAGAACTGCAGGCCCCAGTACGCACGGCGCACGTTGGCGCGGAGCTCGATGCGCGCCTTGGTGAGCTCCTCTTGCGACACGCGAATGCCCGCGCGGGCGGCGTCGCGGGCGCGGCCCAGGCGCCACCACGACCACGGCGAGATCGGCACGCCCGTCTCGGCGCTCACCCGCGCGATGAAGCCCGTCTCGTTGGAGAAGGGGTTCTGCCCGAAGGCGTCGGGCGAGAAGGTCGGGTTGCCGCGCGCGGTGGGCGCGATGGAGAAGAGCCCCGAGCCGTTGATCGGGAAGAAGGGCGCGGCCCAGGCCTCATCGAGCTGCGCCTCGGCCGCGAGGATCTTGTGGTTCGCCGCGCGCAGCCCGGGGTACGTGCGCTCGGCGCGCGCGAGGCACTCCGCCAGGGAGAGCCGCGGGGCCTCCGGCGGAGGATCTGCGCGGCCCACACCGAGGGCCAGCAGGGCGCTGATCGCGAAGCTGAACGCCGCGACCGACGCGAGGGGAGTGGGCCGGGGCATGAGACGCCAGGGTCAGGCGGAGGGCGCCTCGGCGGCCGCGACCTCGCCCTCGACGGCGCCTTCGGGCGCACGAGGACGGGGGCGCGCGGCGTCCACCGGCGCGTCGTTGAAGCGCGCGTCGGCGAGGCGCGCGAGCACGGCGTCGACGTCGTCCGCCGGGACGCCCACGAAGGTCGACCGCTCGCGGATGTTGATGCGGCCGATGTCGGCGCGGGCGACGCCGCCGATGTCGCAGAGCAGCCGCAGCACATCACCGGGACGCACCCCCTCGCGGCGACCCACCGCGAGGCGGATGTCGCCCTTGGGACGGAGCTCCAGGGTCGGATCGGCAACCGCAACGGACTCTTCACCGCCCTCCATCGGGCGGGGGCTGCGCTCGCGGCGCGGACGCTCGGTGCGCTCGCGGCGCGGACGCTCCTCCAGCGGCGCGGCGACCTCGACCTCGGCCGCCACCGCGGCCTCGACCCGGGTCTCCACGCGCGGCTCGGGACGCACGTCGGCGCGGGGCTCCAGGCGGGGCTCGGGGCGCGACTCCGGGCGGGGCTCCGGGCGCACGTCGGCGCGCGGCTCCGGGCGCGGGCGCTCGACGCGGGGACGCTCCGTGCGCTCACGGCGCTCGGGCTGCGGGGCGGGCTTCGCGGGGCGCTGAGCCTCTTCGAAGAAGAAGCGCGCGAGCAGGGAGCCGACGACGCCCTCGGGGTCCTCGGCGGTGAGCAGCCGTCGCGCGAGGGCGCGGGCCTCGTCGCTCACGCCGAGCTCCGCCGCGCGGATCACGGCCTCGAGCCGGGCCTGCTCCCGCTGGGCGGTGAGCTCACGCTCCGACGGGAGGTTCCGCTCAATGGGGCGGATGCCGTAGGTGAGGCGCAGGAAGTACAGGTTGCCGATGTCGTGCGGCCCCACCAGCGAGACAGCGCAGCCCTTGCGACCCGCGCGGCCCGTGCGGCCCGAGCGGTGGACGTAATTTTCGGGCTGCTCCGGGAAGCCAAAGTGCACCACGTGGCTGAGGTGCGGCACGTCGATGCCGCGGGCGGCCACGTCGGTGGCGATCAGGAACTTCACCCGCTCTTCGCGCAGCCCGTCGAGCACACGCTCGCGGTCGCCCTGCGCGAGGTCGCCGTTGAGGAACTCGGCCTTGAGCCCGAGCTCCTTGAGGCCCCGCGCGACCTGCTCGGTCTCGGCCTTGGTGTTGCAGAACACGATGGCCGCGTCGGGCTGCTCGAGCTCGAAGACCCGTGCGAGGTCGGCCACGCGCGGTCCCGCCGCGCTGAAGTACGCGATGTGCGTGAGCTCCGAGGGCGCAATGCTGTCGGACGAGAGCGCGACGAACTCGGGGTTCTTCAGGTGACGCTGGGCGATGCGCTGGATCGAGTCCGGCATCGTCGCCGAGAGGATCACGCCCTGACGGTTCTTCGGGAGCTGCTCGATGATCGCGTTGAGCTCCTCGGCGAAGCCCATGGAGAGCATCTCGTCGCCCTCGTCGAGCACGAACGCCCGGAGGTTCACGGGCTTGAGCGTGCCGCGGCGGAGGTGGTCGAGCACGCGGCCGGGGGTGCCCACCACGACCTGCGCGCCGTCTTCGAGGGCCTTCACCTGCGCGGGCATCGACGCGCCGCCGTAGACCGCCGCGACCTTGATGCCCATGTGGCGGCCGAGGCGCTCGAACTCGGTGGCGACCTGCAGCGCGAGCTCGCGGGTGGGGCACAGCGCGAGGACCTGCACGCCGCCCTCGACGCGCACCGCGCGCTCGATCAGCGGGATCGCGAAGGCGGCGGTCTTGCCGCTGCCCGTGCGGCTCTGCACGAGCACGTCGCGGCCCTCGAGGATGTGCGGGAGCACGGCGTGCTGGACGGGCGTGGGGTGGGTGTAGCCCACCTCTTCGAGGGCGCGGAGGAGGCCCTCGCGGAGGGACAGCGAGGCGAAGGAGGGGGTGTCAGTCATGGGTTCGCACCGGGGGACCCCGGGGCGCTCGTTGCGCCCGCGGAGTCGGGGGAGAGGGTGTCGTGCCAGAGGCGCGCCTGGTTCTCGGCGCGGTAACGCCAGCGCTCCAGCTGCGTGAAGCGCGCGAGGGGCGCTTCGCCCTCGCGCTCGCACCGCGGCCGCAGCGCGCGGAGCTGAAGGTCCAGAGGAAGCAGCGACGGCGCGGCGCCGTCGTCACGAATCTGCGCCCAGAGGGGCGTGTAGGCGCCGCGGAGCCGCGTGACGCCGGCCTCGCAGTCGCGGTCGGGGAGCGCGACGTCGGGCACGTCGAAGACCGCGGCCTGGATCACCGCGCCGTCGCGGGCAATGAGGGCGAGCACCAGCGTGACGGCGACCGCGGCGACGACGCGACGCCCCAT
Source organism: Polyangiales bacterium (assembly GCA_044376155.1). GTDB lineage: Bacteria > Myxococcota_A > Polyangia > Polyangiales > JAWKRB01. The sequence goes on along the minus strand of JBILLI010000049.1, from coordinate 16,659 downwards.
CGGCGAGCGAGACATCGCTGCGCCAGGAGGGCCGTCGGGCTCGGGGGTCGTCGCTTCGCTCACGCGGGGTTCGGGTGGAATTCGCTCGGTGAATCGCGGCGCGAGGCCGCGGGAGGGGATGGCTGGGGATGGGAGCGAACGCCGGCACCGGGCTTCTACGCCCCGCACGGACGATCGGTCAAGCAGCGTCCCCGGCCGCGGGCTTGACCCGCGGGCCGCGCTTTCGGGGAGGGGTGGGCAGGGCCGGGAAGCGCTCGGGGCCGTCCTCCGACCGAAACAGCCACCAGGCCGTGAGCCGGAGCTCGTCATGGAGGGTGGCGAGCAAGGTCCAGGCGCGCTGCGAGGCCTCGCCCCAGGTCTTCTCGGCCTCGCCCCGGGCGGCCTCCAGCAGGGTCTCCACCGCGGTCGCCGCGGTGCGCGACTCGGCGGCGTCGCCCTCGCGCCAGTACTTCGGGTCGCGCTCCACCACCGCGCGCTGGGCGTCGTAGATCTCCCCGAGCTTGCGCAGGTCCGCCGCCAGGGCCGCGTGGCCCTTCTTGCGGCCCAGGGACTTCACCTCCCCCGCGAGGGCGTCGTCGTCCTCGAAGTAGTGGATCACCACCTTGAGCATGCGGCCGCGCAGCGCGTGGGCGTCGGTGGCGAGGGCCTCGGGGAGGGTGACCTCGCCCCGGGCGTTCACCGCCGCGTCGAGCTCCGCACGGGCGTGCTCGAAGGCGACGATGGCGTCGGTGAAACACGCGAGGTGCGCGGGGTCGAAGAGGTCCCGCGGGATGCGCGCGAAGCGGTCGGTGACCTCGGGCGCGGCGAGCGCGGCCGCGAGGGCGCGGGCGACGTCGAGCGCGGCGCGGAGCTCCTGCGGGGGGGCGGTCACCCGGTCCGCGGGGAGCGCGTCGCGCAGGGCCTGTGTGGCCGCGAAGGCCCGCGAAGCCTCGGCGGCGTCGGGGGTCGAGGGAGGGTTTGGGTCGGAGGTCCTGGTGCGTGCCATCGGGGGCCGCGGTGTGTAGCAGGGTTGGGCCGCGGCGCGAGAAAATCGTCAGTGGGCGGCGCCCCAGTCCGGTCCCCAGCCGCACTCCACCACCAGCGGCACGTCGAGGGTCATCACCCCCTGCATGGTCTCGCGCACCGCCGCGCCCACGGCCTCGCGCTCCTCGGTGGGCACCTCGAAGACGAGCTCGTCGTGCACCGTGAGAAGCATCCGGGCGCGGGCGCGCATTTCGCGCAGCCGACGGTCCACCGCGATCATCGCGAGCTTGATGATGTCGGCCGAGGTGCCCTGAATGGGGGTGTTCGTGGCCATACGCTCGGCCGCGAGGCGCAGCGCGCGGTTGGAGCTGTGCAGGTCGGGGAGGAAGCGGCGACGTCCCAGCAGGGTGCGAACCCCCTCCCCCGCGCGGGCCTTCTCCACGACGGAGTCCATGTACTTCCGCAGGGTCGCGAAGGTCTCGAAGTAGTGGGTGATGAATTTCCCGGCCTCCTCCCGCGGGATGCCGAGCTGCTTCGACAGCGACCCCTCCCCCTGGCCGTAGATCACCGCGAAGTTCACGGTCTTGGCGCGGGCACGCATGTCTCGGGTGATCTGGTCCCGCGGCACCTTGAAGACCTCCATGGCGGTGCGGGCGTGCACGTCTTCGCCGCGCTGAAACGCGTCGACGAGGATGGGGTCGTGGGAGAGGTGCGCGAGCACGCGGAGCTCGATCTGGGAGTAGTCCGCCGAGAGGATCTCGTGCCCCGGCGGCGCCACGAAGGCCGCGCGGATCTCGCGCCCGACGGCCGTGCGAATGGGGATGTTCTGGAGGTTCGGGTCGCTCGACGAGATGCGCCCCGTGGCCGCCACGGCCTGGTGGTAGCTGGTGTGGATCCGACCGTCGCGCCCCACGAGCAGCGGGAGGGCTTCGAGGTAGGTGCCCTGGAGCTTCACCAGCGAGCGCACCTCAAGGATCTTCGCGGGCAGCGGGTGCTTGTCGGAGAGCTCCTCGAGCACCTCGGCGTCGGTGCTGCGCGAGGTCTTCGTGCGCTTCACCACCGGGAGCTTGAGGTCGTCGAAGAGGATGGTCTCCAGCTGCCGCGGAGAGTTGGGGTTGAAGGGCTTGCCGACGAGGTCCTGGGCCTCTTTCTCCAGTCGCGCGATGTCCTTGCCCACGGTGTTCGAGAGCGCCTTGAGCTTCGCCGTGTCGAGCAGCACCCCGGCCTCTTCCATCGCGCCGAGGATGTGCGCCAGAGGGAGCTCCACGTCGCGCAGCAGCGGCCAGAGGCCCTCGCTCTCCACCCGCGGCCGCAGGCGATCCACCAGCCGCGCGACGACCTCGGCGTCCTCCGCCGCGTAGCGGGTGGCGCGGGCGATGTCGACCTGGTCGAAGGTGAGCTGCGGCCCCTTCGCCACCTTCGTGACGGCCTCGTAGGGGATCATCTCGTAGTTGAGTTCGGTCTTCGCGATCTCGTCGAGCTTGTGCGTGTGCCGCTCGGGGTCGAGCAGGTAGCTCGCGAGCATGGTGTCGTAGTCGTAGCCCACCACCGGCACCCCCGCGCGCCGCAGGATCACGTCGTCGTACTTGACGTTCTGCCCGCACTTGCGCACCGCGGGGTCAGCGAACAGCGGACGCAGACGGTCGAGCACGAGGGCCCGCGGGAGCTGCGCGGGGTCGCCGATGACCCGGTGCTCGATGGGGATGTAGACCCCGTGCAGGGGCTTCCACGACAGGCTCACGCCCACGAGCAGGGCCTCGGTGGTGTTCAGCGAGGTGGTCTCGGTGTCGACGGCGAACCAGCCCTTCGCGCGGCACGCGGCGATGGCGGCGTCGAGGGCGGCCTCGGTGAGCACGGCCTCGTGCACGATGTCAGGCTGGGGTTCGGCGGCAGTGACCGGCGCGGGCCCCGCCGCGTCGACGGCGTCGGCGAGGCGCTGGAACTCCAGGTCGAGGAGCAGCGCCTTGAGCCGCTGCTTGTCGTAGCCGCCGTAGCGCAGCGACGGGAGGTCGAAGCGCATGGGCACGTCATCTTTCAGCGCCACGAGCTCGCGCGAGAGCCGCGCGTCGGACTCGTGGAGCTGGAGGTTCTCCTTCACCTTGCCCTTGATCTTGTCGAGGGACTTGTAGATCCCGTCGAGGGAGCCGTGCTCGGCGAGGAGCTTCGCGGCCGTCTTCTCGCCCACGTGCGCGACGCCCGGGATGTTGTCGCTGCTGTCGCCCATGAGCGCGAGGAGGTCCGCCACGCGGTCGGGCGCCACGCCCCACTTCTCCTTCACCTCATCGGCGCCGTAGACCCGCGCGCGCATCGCGTCCCAGCAGATCACGTCGTCGTCGACGAGCTGGAGCAGGTCCTTGTCGCCGCTGGCCACGACCACCTTGAGGTTGTGCTGCTTCGCGAGGCGCACGCAGGTGGCGATGAGGTCGTCGGCCTCGACGCCGTCGTGCTGGAACACCGGGATCGCGTACGCCTCGGCGACCTCGCGGCACCGCGCCATCTGCTGCGCGAGGTCGGGCGGCGGCGGCGGACGGTTGGCCTTGTATGCGGGGTACATCAGGTGCCGAAAGGTCGGGCTGGGGCTGTCCATGGCCACCGCGAGGTAGGTCGGCCGCTGGTTGCGCACGAGGCTGTTGAGCATGTTCGTCACGCCGAAGGTGGCGTTCGTGGGCTCGCCCTTCGACGACGAGAGCGGCCCCACGCCGTGGTAGGCGCGAAACACGTATCCCGAGAGGTCGATGACGTAGAGCGTGCGGTCGTCGCCGGGAGGCGGGAGCGAGGTGGGCATGGCGGTGCCCGAGGGTGTAGCGCCCCGGCGCCGTCCGGAGAAAGAACCCGCAGACCGCGGCCAGGGGCGTGATACAAAGGCCGGTTTTCATGCACCTCTGGCAATCGGTGCTCCTGGGCCTGGTGGAAGGCCTCACGGAGTTCCTCCCGGTGAGCTCCACCGCGCACCTGCTCCTCGTGCAACGGCTGCTGGGGATGCGCGGCGAGGCGGCCAACGCCTTCGCCATCGCGATCCAGGGCGGCGCCATTCTCGCGGTGCTCGCGCTCTACCGACAGCGCATCGGCACCATGCTCGCGGGCGCCCTCGGGCGCGACGCGGACGGGCGCGCGTTGCTGGTGCGGGTGCTCGCGGCCTTCGTGCCCGCGGCCGTCATCGGCAAGCTCTTCAACGACGCCATCGAGGCGCACCTCCTGGGCCTCTGGCCGGTGGTGACCTCGTGGTTCCTCGGGGGCCTCGGCATCCTCGCGCTGGACCGATCGTTGCGGCGACGGGCGGAGGGGCGCGCCCTCTCGACGCTGACCTTTCGCGACGCGGGCCTCATCGGCCTCGCGCAGTGCGTCGCGATGTGGCCGGGCACCTCGCGCAGCCTCGCGACCATCGTGGCGGCGCTGCTGCTGGGGCTCTCGATGGCCGCGGCGGTGGAGTTCTCCTTTCTGCTGGGCGTGGTGACCCTGGGCGCGGCGGCGAGCTACAAGGTGCTCAAGGGCGGCACGGCGATGCTCGCGAGCTACGGCGCCGCGAACCTCGCGCTCGGGCTCGCGGTGGCCACCGTGTCGGCCTGGGCGTCGGCCCGCTGGATGGTGGGGTGGCTGCAGCGCAAGGGCTTCGCGCTCTTCGGGTACTACCGCGTGGGCCTCGCGCTCGCGGTCACCGCGCTGCTCGTCACCGGGCGGGTCCAGCCGTGACGCGCGCCCTCGCCCTCACCCTCACGGCCGCGGGCCTCGCGCTGTCGTCGGCGTCCCACGCGCAGGACGCATACCGCCTCCCCCGCGCCGACGCGCGCGTCGAGGAGCCGCACCGCAGCGATGAGCTCGTGGCGCTGATGATCCTCTCAAGCACCTACGGGCTGCGCGTCGGGTCGTCGATCAACCTCCTCACGGGCCGAACTCCCGACGACGGCGAGCCCGAGACCTTCTGGATCCTCCCGAGCGCCCTCGCCCTCGCCCTGCCCGCCGCGGCCTTCGCCATCGACCGCCGCTGGCCCGCGAGGCGCGGGCGCATCCTGACCGCGGGCAGCTCGCTGCTGCTCGGCTACGTGGGCGCCATCGCCGGGACGGCCTGGTACCGGGGTGAATCCTTCCCGTCGAGCGACACCATCGCGGGGCTCAACACCTTCTACGGCTCCACCGCGGGCCTGGCGCTGGGCGTGCTCATCGGTCACCTCACCGACGCGACCCCGGGCGATGCGATGTACGTGGCCGTGGGCGGCGTCGGCGGCGCGCTCATCGGGGCGCTCTCGTGCGGCATCACCCGCTGCGGCCCGGACCTCGGCCCCTGGGCCCTCGCGGGCGAGGTCGCGGGCATCGGGCTCACGCTCGCGACGCGCCGACTGGTTCAGCCGCAGGGCCGGGAGATGCGGTTCCTTACGATCGGCGCGGCGGTGGGGCTCATCCCCGCGGGCGCGGTGATGCTCGCGTACGGCGTGCGCGACGGGGAGATTCGCGACGAGGCCGTGCCGCGCATCTCGTGGGCCGCGCTGGGCGGACTCGTGGTCGGCGCGATGTCGTTCTACGCCATCGCCCGCGCGACGCCTGACCCCAACAACCAGGCGCCGCTCTCGCGCCCCGTGAGCGGGCTGCGCACGGTGTTCTCACCCACCGTCGACCTCCGCCCGGGCGGCTTCACGTTGGGGCTTCGCATCGACGAAGGCTGACAGCGCCCGTGCGCGTGGTTTAGCGTCGCAGCGACGATGGTGATGGCGGGCCAGGTCGCGACGCGCAACGAGATCCGTGTGTGCCCGGGGTGTGGGGCGGTGGCGCCCGCAGGGCTCGCGCAGTGCGGCGCGTGCGGCGAGGCGCTGGGGCTGCGCGGGCTGGCGTGCGCGCCTCCGCTCCCGGGCCGTCCCTGGGCGCGGGTGGAGGTGGTGCTCCCGTGCCCGCACTGCAGCGCGGCGATGCACCCCCGCCCCGACGCCGTCGACGGCGCGGTGACGTGCGGGCGCTGCAACGAGTCGTCCACCATCGACCTCTCCACGTGGGACGAGGTCGTGCAGCTCGCACACGCTGCGGTGGACCTCTCGAACCCCGACCTCCTCGGGCAGAACGCCCCCCTGGGCGCGTGGAACCCCTTCGCCGAGGTGGGCGCCACCGCGAGCTGCATCGACCTCCCCAACGACCGAATCACCCCGCAAAGCCGCATCGCGCTGCGGGTGGGACCCGGCGCGCCGCTGTGCCCGCGGTGCCGCGCGGCGCTGTCGGTGCACTTTCTTCACAACGGACGGCAGACGACGGAGTGCCCCTCGTGCGGCGATCGCGAGGCCTTCGGCGTGCCGCCCGGGCTCGCGGCCAGGGCGCCCGCGCTGCGCGCGCTGCTGGGGTTCTCCCCGCACGGGGCGGCCGCGGCGGGGCGGGTGGAGCCATGGTGGATCCTCGTCGACGGTCCGAGCTCGATGCGCGCGCTGGTGGTCACGCAGCGGGCCGACTCCGAGCGCGCGGAGTCGGAGCGCGCGCAGTGGCAGGCGTGGGAGCTGCAGGAGAAGGAGCGCCGCGAGCGCGAGGCGCAGCTCGAGGCCGCGAGCGCGAAGCGCGCCCAGGAGGAGCGCGACCGCAAGGCCCGGGAGTCTCACGCCGCGGCGGAGACCGCGCGTCTCACCCGGGAGCTGCAGGAGGCCCAGTCGCGCGCGAAGGCGCTGGAGACCACGCTGATCGAGGCGCGCTCGCGCATCGAGCAGACGAACGCGATGATCCTGCAAGACCGCCAGGCCTTCGAGGCGCAGCGCGCGATGACGGCGCAGGAGATGGATCGCGTTCGGCACGAAGGCGTGCAGCAGCTCGATCAGGCGAGGGTCGCGATGGCGCAGCGCGACGCGAGCTGGCAGGCGCAGGACGCGAAGCTGCGCGCGGAGATGGAGGCGCAGGCGAAGCGCTTCAAGACGCGCTGGCGCATCGCGATCTTCCTGTGGCTCGTGGTGTTCGTCGCGGTGGCCGCCGACCTCGCCCTCGCCCTCGCGAGGTAGCGACGCTCAGAGCGTGCCCGGCTCGCGGTCGATCAGCTGACGCCGCTCGAACCACGCGCGCCGCGCCGAGGCGCCGCCGGCGTGGAGAGCCATCAGCCCGAGCAGCACGACGACCGCGATGATCGCGGTGGGACGGTGCAGCCCGACCTCGTCGCGCCCCACCTGGGCAACCCTGCCCTGGCGCGCGACGGTGAAGGGGATGGTGAGCCGACGCTGGCTCTCGGTCCATGCGGCCGCGGAGACTTCGTCGCGCAGGGGCGCGCCGTCGTGGGTCTCGGCGGTGACCACGTAGTGAATCCGCGTTCGGCTCTTGTGCCGGGTGGCGAAGGTCGAGAGGCCCGTGATGTGCGCGTCGATGACCTCGCCCTGCCGACGGAGCACGCGGTAGTCGTCGAAGAGCACGAGCTGTCCGAGGCCGAGCAGGGTGAGCCCGAGCGCCGCGAAGGTCAGGTCATGGGCGGCGCGACGCCGATGCGGCTGGTCCACGGGGTGTGACGAGACAAGGATCCCGTCCCTCGCCGGTCGCATCACCAACGCGCGCGCGCCGGCATCGCGGTAGCCATGGGGGTCGCCGTGCGGGTCGACGCCGCGCTGAAGCTCGCCGCGCACGAACACGGCCTCACCCGGGTCGAGGGACGCGGTGCGGGTGCGCTGATTCGCCCCGGGGAGCCGCTGCGAGATCGCGAGGTCATCGACGTATCGCAGCGCGTCGACGTTGGGCTCGACGCGCACCCGCTCGCCCGACGGCAGCTCGACGTAAAAGGGCTTCGCGCGGGTATCCCGGCGCGACTCGCGCCAGATCACGAAGGGGCCGTGTTTGCCCTGCCGCGCCTCGCCGACCTGGTGGATCGTGAGGCTCACCGGGGCTCCCTCGCTCCCCGGCTCGGTCCGGGTGATGCCGCGGAGGGTGTGGAGGCCCGGACGGATCCGCGTCGCCACGGCCGCCAGCGCCTCGCGCGCCCGCAACAGCTCGCGCACGGCGCGCACCACGAGCACGAGGATCCACGCCGCGAGCAGCGCCCCGCAGAGCCCGTTCGCGAGGACCGCCGAGAGGTGGGGGTTGAGCCGGTCCCAGGGCGCGTACAGCATCGCGTTCGTCTCCTCGTCGGCCTACGGCCGCGTTCAACGCGCGGTCACCCGGTAGATCCTAGCGCGGAACTTCCTCGAGCCGCGCGCCGTCGCGGCGCTCGTCGTATCCTCGCGGCAAAGGACCTGGTGCCTCCCATGAGACTCGCTCCCCACTCCCCGAAACTCTTCGCGGTCGCGCTGCTGCTCGGCGCGTGCAGCAGCCCCACCGCGGGTGGCCCAGGCGTGATCCTGCCCGACGGCGGCGCCGATGTGCCCGTCGTTGCTGACGCGCCAGCGCTCCCCACCGACACGCCCGTCGTGGCCGACACCCCCGTCGCAAACGACACGCCGGTCGTGACCGACACCCCCGTCGCCATCGACACGCCCGTCTTCATCGACACGCCCATCGTCACCGACGTGCCGATCGCCACCGACATGCCGGTCGTCACCGATGTGCCGGTCGTCACCGATCGGGGTCCGAACTGCCCCGAGCTGAGCGTGCTCTGCAGCGGTCTCTGCGTTGACGTGCAGACCGACGCGCGGCACTGCGGCGCGTGCGGCAACGCCTGTGCGGCAGGTCAGTCCTGCGCCGCGGGGCGCTGCACGACGATCTGCGCGCCGGGGCAGACGGTGTGCGGCGCAACCTGCCGCGCCACACAGACCGACCCCGATCACTGCGGCGCCTGCGACATGGCCTGCCCGACCCCCATGAACACCACGCGCTTCTGCGCCGCGGGCGCCTGCGGCACCTCGTGTCGCGCGGGCTTCGGTGACTGCGACAGCAACGCCGGCACCGGGTGCGAGGCCTCGCTCGACACGGTGACAAACTGCGGCGGCTGCGGTCGCGCGTGCTCCCCGGCCAACGCCAGCGCGTCGTGCGTGATGGGCGCGTGCCGCATCGGCGCGTGCAACGCGGGATACGCCGACTGCAACATGGCGGCGACCGACGGCTGCGAGGCGAACCTCAACGCCGACGCGGCGAACTGCGGCGCGTGCGGGCGCGCGTGCGGCGGCGCGCAGGTGTGCCTCGCGGGGAGTTGCGTGGAGCGCTGCCCGTCAGGTCAGACCTCATGCGGCGGCGCGTGCACGAGCACCGCGTTCGACCCCAACCACTGCGGCGCCTGCGGCCGCGCCTGCCCCATCGTGCCCAACACCCTCCGCGCGTGCGCCAGCGGCGTGTGCGTCCCCGGCGTGTGCGCGCCCGGCTTCGCGGACTGCAACCGCAACGCGGTCGACGGCTGCGAGGTCGCGGTGGGCACCGACCCGACCAACTGCGGCGCGTGCGGCAACGTGTGCAACGTCGCCAACGGCACCTCGGTGTGCCGCGACGGCGCGTGCGGCTTCGGCGCCTGCAACGCGGGCTTCGCGAGCTGCGACGGCAACGACGCCAACGGCTGCGAGACCAACCTCCAGACCGCGTCGGCGCACTGCGGCGCCTGCGGCAATGCCTGCAGCGGCGGGCAGATCTGTCGCGACAGCGCGTGTGTGATGGCGGGCGGGTTCTCGACCGACTGGGTGCCGCAGATGGGCACCAACCAGCAGTTCACGCGCTGCGGCTCGGTGAGCGCCGTGGGTTCGCAGGTGACCTGCACGCTGCCCGAGATCCGCTACGGCAGCACGGTCGGCGGCATCCCCTACGTTCACCCGGGAAACGAGTACACCGTGTGGTGCCAGCAGCTCGGCTTCCGCGCCTACGTCTCGCACACCACGTCCTCGCGCGACGTGACCGCGCCCCGCGGGCGCCTCTTCGGCTGCCGCGGCTACGACGAGTCCGCGTGGCACTGGTGCGATTGGAGCGATGGCAGCTGGCGCAACATGAGCCTCGACTACCACGTCATCGCGAGCGATGGCATCGCGTCAATCACCTGCTCGCTCTGACCCGCCCGAGGCCCGTCCCTGCGGCGGGCCCCCCTCCCCCCAACGATCAGCGAAACGTGAGGCCGACCGCGAGGTTGGCGGTCCACTGGGTGTAGTCCGCGAGCTGGAGCGGCGCGCGCCGCACGGTGGCGCTGGCCGTGCCGGTGGTGACGGGACGCCCGGCATCGACCGAGGGCTCCGAGACGAACGCCGGCTCGGCGAGGTCGGCCGACACCTGCGCGGAGAAGGTCAGCACCTGCCACTGCACCTGCAGCCCGAAGAAGCCCCGCACACGGCGGATGCGCATGGGCGCGAAGACCGCGTTGTTGCGCGTGTCATTGAGCTCCCCGGGGATCGTTCGCCCTCCCACGGACGGGAGCTCACCCCCGGCGCCGCACTGGAGCTGTCCCGCGAGCATGCTGGGCGACGACGCATCGGGCACGTAGCGCACCTGCTGCCGGGGGCACTCGGCGAAGGCGCTGCGGGTGGGCGTGAGGTCGATGACCCCGCTGTCGCCGAAGATGAACAGCATCTGCGCGCCGAGGATGGGCGTGATGCGCACGGAGCCGCCGACGGTGAAGCGCTTCGAGAGGCTCACATCGACGTCGACGATGGTGAGGCTGAGCTGCGACTGCCCGAGCACGGTGTTCACCGCGCCGCGAATCGCCAGGTCGGGGATGTACCCCACGCCCCGGCGAAAGCCCTCGAAGGGGGACCACCGTAGGTCGAGGCCGATGGCCCAGAGCGAGGAGGAGTGCAGGTACGAGGCCTGCGTGCCGAGCTCGAAGCCGAAGGGGAGGCCCTTGCGCACGTGCAGCCGCGAGACGAGCGCGGTGGCGTCGCCGCGGTCACGGATGGAGTTCGTTCCCGAGCCCACGTTGCTCGTCGCCGACCCCTCGGTGCCGCGCGCCCAGTACTGCGACAGGCGGTTGAGGTTGGTGACGCCGAGCTCGTAGCCGACATAGACCCCCGCGAGACCGAGGGTCATCGCCGGGGTGTTGATCGACGGCGCGAGGGCCGCGCCGAGCTCGTTCACGAGGTTGGCCCAGAGCTGGTTGTCGGGCAGGCACTGCGCGAAGGCCTGCCCGTTGCCCGCGCCCGCGTTGGCGGTGTCGGCGAGGCCGCAGCCGCCGCGGAACTGCCAGCGCGCGGGGTCGTACGCAACGCCGCCGCCGTTCCACGGGGTGTTGTTGAAAAAGCTCAGGCGGTTCAGCGCGAGGTCCATGGGATCGGCCTGCGCGGCAGAAGCCGCGAGAGACATCGCGAGCGCGAGGCTCGCGGCGGTGGACCGTCGCGTCATGGTGAGGGCGGCGAAGGTATCCGTCGCGCGCAGGGAGCGTCAACGCCGCGTTGCGCCCGCGCGCGCTTCGTGCGAGGCGGTTCCGGAGAACATGCAGCGCAAGCTCCGCGCCCCTCCCCTGGCGAACCCCTTTCACGTCTGCCTCGTCGACCCCGAGATCCCGCAGAACACCGGGAACATCGCCCGCCTCTGCGCGGCCACGCAGTCGCGTCTGCACCTCGTAGGGCGCCTGGGCTTTCGCATCGACCAGCGCGCCGTGCGCCGCGCGGGCATCGACTACTGGCACCTCGTCGATCTCTCGCTGCACCCCGACTTCGGCACCTTCGCGCTCACCCACGAGCGCGTCGCGCCCACCGGCCGCGTGCGGATCTTCTCGGCCCAGGGCGCGCGGAGCTACCTCGCGTGCGACTACCAGCCGGGCGATGCGCTGGTGTTCGGGCGCGAGAGCACCGGCGTGCCGCGTGAGGTCACCGACCGCTTCCCCGACGAGGTCTACGGCATTCCGACACTCGGCGCGGTGCGTTCGCTGAACCTCGCGAGCGCCGCGGCCATCGTGGTGTACGAGGCGCTGCGCAAGGTGGGCGCGCTGGACCACCCGGCCCCAGAGAACACCCCCTCGGGGGCGCTGGCGGAGCCGGACGATTTCGTGGGCTGAGCGGGAGGGAAGGAGCGCGGCGGTCAGACCCGCCCGAGCTCGCGGGCGGCGTCGAGCTGGGCCTGGAACCACTGCACGGAGCGGGAGAGTTCCTCGAAGGCCGGGCCCTCGGCGGCGTCGCCCCAGGCGTCGACCTTGCGGCTCGCCGCGTCGAGCTGGGTGCGCACGTCGGCCACGTCGACGTCCTTGCCGTCGATGCAGCGGTCGGTGAGGATCGCCATACGGTCGGGGCCCGCCTCGGCGAAGCCTGAGCCCACCGCGGCGGCGAGGGTCTTTCCCGCGCTGCGGTAGCGCACGACGCCCGGGCGCATCGCCGCGAGCAGCGGGAGGTGGCCCGGGAGCACCCCGAACTCGCCGTTCACGCTGGGCGCCTCGACCTGATCGACGTCGACGCGAATCGCGGCGCCTTCGGGGGTGACCACCTCCAGGCGGATGGTCCCCGCGCGGGAGGCGACGGCGAGCTCGTTCTCGTTGGCCATGACAACTCTTCCTTCGCGCGGAGCGCGATCAGGCCTTGGCGAGCTCGGCGGCGCGCTTCTTCACGTCGCTGATGTCGCCCTGGAGGTAGAACGCCTGCTCGGGCAGGTCATCGAGGGCGCCCGAGAGGATCTCCTCGAAGGCCGCGATGGTGTCTTCGAGCTTCACGAAGCGGCCCTCGAGGCCCGTGAACTGGAAGGCCACGAAAAAGGGCTGCGAGAGAAAGCGCTCGATGCGGCGAGCGCGGGCGACGACGCGGCGGTCGTCTTCCGAGAGCTCGTCCATGCCGAGGATCGCGATGATGTCCTGGAGGGACTTGTACTTCTGCAGGGTCTCCTGCACGCCGCGGGCGACCTTGTAGTGCCGCTCGCCGACGAACTGCGGCGAGAGCATGCGCGAGGTCGAGTCGAGGGGGTCCACCGCGGGGTAGATGCCCTTCTCGGAGATGGCGCGGGAGAGCACCGTGGTGGCATCGAGGTGGGCGAAGGTCGTCGCCGGCGCCGGGTCGGTGAGGTCGTCGGCGGGCACGTACACGGCCTGCACCGAGGTGATGGACCCGTTCTTGGTCGACGTGATGCGCTCCTGGAGGGTGCCCATCTCGGTCGACAGCGTGGGCTGGTAGCCCACGGCGCTGGGGATGCGCCCGAGGAGCGCGGAGACCTCAGAGCCCGCCTGCGTGAAGCGGAAGATGTTGTCGACGAAGAGCAGCACGTCCTGGTTCTGCTCGTCGCGGAAGAACTCCGCCACGGTGAGCGCCGAGAGCGCGACGCGGGCGCGGGCCCCCGGGGGCTCGTTCATCTGGCCGAAGATCAGCGCGGTCTTGGAGATGACCGACTCGCCGGTCTCGAGCTTCGACTCGGTCATCTCGACGAAGAGGTCGTTGCCCTCGCGGGTGCGCTCGCCGACGCCGGCGAAGATCGACACGCCGCCGTGGGCCTTGGCCACGTTGTTGATCAGCTCCTGGATGAGCACGGTCTTGCCGACGCCGGCGCCGCCGAAGAGGCCGATCTTGCCGCCCTTCTTGTAGGGCGCGAGCAGGTCGATGACCTTGATGCCCGTGATGAAGACCTCCTCCTTGGTGTTCTGGTCCACGAAGCGCGGGGGCTCGCGGTGGATGGGGAGGCGCTTCTTGGCGTTCACGGGCCCGGCGTTGTCGACGGGCTCGCCGATGACGTTGAGGATGCGGCCGAGGGCCTCGACCCCGACGGGCATCATGATGGGCTCGCCCGTCGCGAGGACCTCCTGACCGCGGAGGAGACCGTCGGTGGAGTCCATGGCGATGGCGCGCACGGTGTTCTCACCGAGGTGCTGCGCGACCTCCACCACGAGGTTCCAGGGCGTGTCGCTGATGGACTTGTTCGAGACCTTCAGCGCCGACAGGATCGGCGGGACCTGCCCCGCCGGGAACTCCACGTCGATCACGGGACCAATCACCTGCGTAATGCGCCCAGTTGCCTGCTCGGACATCGTGAATCTTCCTCGGCCGCGGGAGTAGAGGGTGAGGCGCATCGTTCGCCTCGTTGAAGCGTCGCCCTCGCGGCGGCGGCGGCTCCTATCACGGTTCGCGTTGTGGGGTCAAAGCGCGATCACGCCAAGGCTCAACCGCCGACCACGCCCCGCGCCCGACAGCCTTCGCGGAACGCGAGAATGAATGTCGCGAGGTGCGCGCGCGCTTGCGCGAGGGAGAGCTCCATCGAGACACTCGGGTCTACGTCCACGCGCAGGTCGAAGTAGTACTTGATCTTGGGCTCGGTGCCGCTCGGTCGCAGCATCACGCGAGAGCCGCCTTCGAGCGCGAAGCTGAGCACGTCCGACGGCGGGAGCCCCGTGGGCGAGGTCGCTCCCGTCGCGCGGGTGCGCAGCCCCGTCTGGTAGTCGGTGACCTCGAGCACGGGTGTGTCGCAGAGGGTCCACGGGGGCGCCGCGCGGAACGAGCGCATCGCGGCGTCGATGGCCGCGCGCCCCTCGGCGCCCGGGGCGGTGACGGCGTGCTGCCCTGACACGAAGAGCCCGTAGGTGCGCGCGATCTCGTCGAGGCGATCGCGTAGGGTGCGCCCCTGCGCCTTGAGCCGCCCCGCGAGGCCCGCGAGGGCGTAGGCCGCGCTCACGCCGTCCTTGTCGCGCACGAGCTCGCCCACGGAATACCCCAGCGCCTCTTCGTAGCCGAACACGAAGCGCAGGCCGCGCGCGCGCTGCACCTCCATCGCGCGGTTGGCGATCCACTTGAAGCCCGTGAGCGTCTCGGCGCACTCGGCGCCGAGGTCCCGGGCGATGCGCGGCAGCAGCGGCGACGACACGATGGAGAGCGCGACGAGCAAGGTCTCGGGCGCGGCGCCCTGCGCGATGGCGCGGGTGAGCAGCTCGTGGCCCAGGAGCACTCCCACCTCGTTGCCGGTGAGTTGGGTCCACCCAACTCCCTCGGGGATGGCGACCGCGAGTCGGTCGGCGTCGGGGTCGTTGGCGATGACCAGGTCGGCGCGCTTCTCTCGCGCGAGGGCGAGCGCGAGGTCCATGGCGCCGGGCTCCTCGGGGTTGGGGAAGCGCACGGTGGGGAACGCCCCGTCGGGCGCGTGCTGCTCGGGCACCGAGAAGACCTCGCCGCGGCGCGCGAGCACGTCGGTCGCGAGGGCCGCGCCCACACCGTGCATCGCGGTGTAGACGATTCGCAGCGGCGCGCCCGCGGGGCCGGGGTCGAGGGCGAGCACCGCGTCGCGGTAGGCCGTCGTCAGGGTCGCGGGCACCGCCGTCACGCGCCCCGCGGCGCGGGCCTCGGCGAGCGATGGGAGCTGGAGCTCTGCCGCGGGCGGTGCAGCGTCGATGGCCGCGGCGATGCCGACGTCCTGCGGCGGGATGATCTGCGCGCCGTTGCCCCAGTAGACCTTGTAGCCGTTGTACTCGGGCGGGTTGTGGCTCGCGGTGACCATCACGCCCGCGGCGGCGTCGAGGGCGAGCACCGCGTAGGCGACGAGGGGCGTGGGGCCGAGGTCGTCGAAGAGGTGGCAGGGGAGACCCTCAGACGCGATGACCCGCGCGGCGGCCTCGGCGAACTCGCGGGACATGCGCCGACCGTCGTAGCCCACCACCACGCCGCGCTGCGCCCGCGCGGGATCGACGGCGACGAGGTAGCGGCACAAGCCCACGGTGGTGCGCAGGACCACGGCGAGGTTCATGCGGTTGGTGCCCGCGCCGAGCACGCCGCGGAGGCCCGCGGTGCCGAAGGTCAGGGAGCTCCCGAGGCGGTCTTCGAGGGCGTCGAGGTCCCCGGCGTCGACGAGGGACTGCATCTCCTGGCGGGTGGTGGGGTCGGGGTCGGCGGCGATCCAGCGCCGCGCCGCGTCGAGCAGGTCGGTGTCCATCTCACCGGCGGTTGTATGCGATCACGCCAGCGGGAGGTAGCGCCCCGCGCGAAGCGTCACGCGTTGGAGCTTCTCCAGCCGCGCGAGGTGCGCCCGCGCGGCCCGCGCGGCCAGGGGCCACACCGTGACGGGGGTGTCGTCGTAGGCCCGCGCCACCACCGCGCCGAGTTCCTGCGCGCCGTCACGCACCGCGTCGAGGATCTTCGCCTCGCGCTGAAGACGGTGCCGCACGTAGAAGCGAAGCCGCTCGACGCCGTCGCCGATGGGCTCGCCGTGGGCGGGGAGCACCGTGCCGGGCGCGCGGTCGGCGAGTCGCTGGAGCTGGGTGAGGTAGTCGTCCATGTCGCCGTCGTCGTCGACATCGACGAGGATGGTCCCGACCGAGGCGACCATGTCCCCCGCGATCAGCCAGCCGTGTTTCTGCGCGTGCACGCAGAGATGCCCGGGGGCGTGACCCGGGGTGTGCAGCAGGGCGAGGTCGAGGTCGTCGAGGCACGGCGGGAGTGACTCTCCCTCTCGCAGCTCGATGTCGACCGGGCCGCGTTGACGCACGCGAAGGGCGGTGTCGGGGTGGGCCATGACGGGCACGCCGTAGCGGTCGCGCAGCGCCCACGCGGCGCCCACGTGGTCGGCGTGGTGGTGGGTCAGCAGGGCCCCCACCAGGCGATGGCCCTGCGCGCGCCTCGCCTCCACCGCGGCGAAGAGCCGGGACTGCTCCGGGCCGTAGGGCGAGGCGGGCTCGACCACCAGGAAGTCTTCCCGACCGACGAGGTACGCGTTGGTGTGCGTCGCGGGGGGCAACGTGGGGGTGCGCAGGCTGATGCGCGTCACGCCGACGCCAACCCGGTCCGCGAGGAGCTCCTCAGGATCCACCCCGGGAGTCTTACACCAGCGGCGCATGAGGGTGCTACCGTGCGCTCCATGCGAACCCTCGTTCTGCTGGCCGCGTCGCTCACGGCGGCGTGCGATGGCGCCCGCGTGTACATCGCCCCGACCGATGGAAGTGCGATGGATACCCCTGCG
>JBILLI010000048.1:0-20328 GCA_044376155.1 Polyangiales bacterium | reverse complement strand
GGGTGTTCCCGGTGCCCACGCCCGCCCTCAGCGCGGCGATGCGGTCGTGCGAGGCGGAGATGTCTCGCTTCGCCAACGTCGCCCACGTGGGGCGCACCGCCGACGCGGCCTTTCTCGACGTGATCCTGCGGCGCTGCGACAGCGAGACCGCGCGGCTGCTCGGCGCCTCGCCCATCACCGCCCGACGGAGCGCCGCGTGACCGCTGCCCGGCTGCAAGACTACGCCGCCCGCTACGACGACGACTACGGCTACGAGTCCCGCCTCGTGGCCGCGCGCCGCGGGATCACCCTGGAGCGCCTCCGCGCGCTGCGCCCCGCCCGGGTGGTGGAGGTCGGCTGCGGCCGCGACCCGCTGCTCCCCTACGCCCGCGCGAAGGGCGTGCTCGCGCGCTGGGTCATCGTCGAGCCCACCGACGCCTTCGCCCGCGTCGCGTCGCGCGCCCTCGACGACCGCAGCGCGCTCGTGCGGGGGTGCCTGCAAGACGTGGTGCTGCGGGTCATCGACGCCCTCGGCGGCGCGGCCGACCTCGTGGTCATGGACAGCCTGCTGCACGAGCTCCCCGACCCCGCGGAGATCCTCGACGCCGCGCGGCGCTGCCTCGCGCCGCAAGGGTGGATCCACGTGAACGTGCCCAACGCGAACTCCCTGCACCGACGTCTCGCACGCGCGATGGGGCTCATCGACGACGTGAAGGCGATGTCGGCCCGCAACGTGGCCCTCGCGCAGTCTCGGGTCTACGACCTCGACGCGCTGCTCGCCGCGCTCCGTGACGCGGGCTTCGCGCCCGTCGCCACCGGCGGTCACACCGTGAAGCCCTTCACGCACGCGCAGATGGAGCGCGTCACCGAGGCCCTGGGCCCTGGGGTGCTCGACGGCCTCGCCGCACTCGGGCAGGAGATCCCCGAGCTCGCCGCGGAGATCCACGCCGACGCGCGCAGGGTCGACTGAATGTTCACCGCGCGGCGCTACACCGACGACGACGCGACCCGCTGGGACGAGTTCGTGCGCGCCTCGGCCCGCGGCACCGCGCTCCACACCCGACGCTTCTTGCGCTACCACGGCGCGCGCTTCACCGACCGCTCGCTGGTCATCACCCGCGGCGACCGCTGGGAGGCGGTGATCCCCGCGGCCACTGATCCCCGCCGCGGCGACGCCGTGCTCAGCCACCCCGGCGCCACCTGGGGCGGCGTGATCACCCCGCGCATCGCGCAGACCGCCCTCGCCGAGGAGGCCCTGCAGGCCGCGCAGGCGCACTGGTCGCGCGAGGGCGCCCGGGCCCTCACCGTGCGCGCGCCCATGGCGCACCTCACCGCGCAGCCCGACGAGTCAGACGTGCACGCGCTCTATCGCCTTGGGGCGCAATCACTTCGGTGTGATCTATGGTCGGTGGTGCACCTCGACCGCCCGCGTCGCCGCGACGACATCGCCAGCGCCCGCCGCGGCGCCCGGCTGGGCGTGACCGTCGCCCCGACGTCGCGCCCCGAAGACTACGCGGCCTATCACGCGCTCCTCGGCGACACCCTGCGCGCGCGCCACGACGTCGCCCCCACGCACTCGCTCGACGAGCTGCTCGACCTCCGCGAGCGACTCGGCGACGCGCAATCGCTCTGGCTCGCCCGGCTCCCCGACGGGACCGTGGGCGCCGGGGCGTGGCTGCTCTGGCACCGCGACGACGTCGTGCACACGCAGTACCTCGCGGCGAGCGAAGCCGCGCGGGAGCACCGCGCCCTCGACACCCTGCTCGAAGGCGTCTTCGAAGGGGTCTCGCCCCGCGCGCGGTGCCTCTCCTTCGGGACGTCCACCGAGCGCGACGGTCGCGCGCTCAACGCGCCGCTCATGGCGTTCAAGGGCAAGTTCGGCGGCGGGGCCGCGCTGCAGCACTTCCTGCGCTGGGAGTGGTAGTACCAGCGTCGCCCGTGAGCGACGAGAAGGCGCCCGACGACCTGCGCGCGATGATCCGCGAGACCCCGGCGGTGCTGGGCAACGCGTGGCGCACCTTGCTCATCGTGTGGCGCGTCGACGCCGGGATGGTGCTCGTCGCCGTGGCCGCGCGGGTGCTCGAGGCCGCCTCCATCGTGGGCATCGCGTGGGTGGGCCGTCGGCTCGTCGACGGGGTGGTCGACGCCGCCCGCGCGCGGCAGGGACTCGCCGCGGTGGGCGTGTGGGTCGCGCTGGAGTTCGCCCTCGTGGCCACCCGCGCCGCGGTGAAGCAGGGCGCGGAGCTCAACCAGCAGGCCCTGCGCTCGCGCCTCGGGCTGGAGGTGAACCTGCAGATCCTGCTGAAGGCCGCCAACGTCTCGTACAGCCGCTTCGAAGACCCCGAGTTCGTCAACCAGATGGCCCAGGCCCGGCGCGAGGCCAGCGGGCGCCCGCTCGGGATGGTGATGGAGTTCCTCTCCATCGCGCAGGAGCTCATGACCCTCGCGGGCTTCGCGGCGCTGCTCTGGGGCATCGGCCCCTGGGCCCTGGGCGCGGTGGCCCTCGCCGCGCTGCCGCCCTTCATCGCCGAGCTGTGGTTCGGCCGCGCGCTCCACCAGCTCTCGCGTCGCCGCACGCAACGCAACCGTCAGGCGTTCTACCTGGAGAGCGTGCTCACCAGCGAGGTCAACGCGAAGGAGGTGAAGCTCTTCGCCCTCGCGGGGTGGCTCATCGATCGTTTCCGCGGCGTGCACGAGGAGTTCCATCGCGAGGAGCTCGCCCTCGCGCGGCGACGGGCGCTGGCCACGACCCTCCTCGGCGTCGCGTCGAGCGCGGCGTACTACGGCGCGGCGGCGCTGGTGGTGGGGCGCGCGGCGTTGGGCGCGCTCACCCTCGGGAGCATGACCCTCGCCCTCGCGGTGCTGCAGCAGGGCCAGCGCAGCCTCGCGAACGCGCTCAGCGCCTTCGCGCGCGTCTACGAGCACAACCTCTACATGGCCAACCTCTTCACCTTCCTCGCCACCGAAGAGGACGAGCCCGACGAGCCCATCCCCGACGGCTTCACCCCCGACGCGCGCCCGCCCGAGGTGCGCTTCGACGACGTGTCGTACCGCTACCCCGGCGCGGCCCGCGACGCCCTTCACCGCGTGAGCCTGACCCTCCGCCCCAGCGAGACCGTCGCCCTCGTGGGGCGCAACGGCGCGGGCAAGACCACCCTGGTGAAGCTCCTCGTGGGGATCTACCGCCCCACCCACGGGCGCATCCTGATCGACGGGGTCGACACGGCGACGATGAGTCCGCCCGCGCTGCGCCGCCGCGTCGCGGTGCTGTTTCAAGACTTCGCGCGCTTTCAGTTCTCCGCGGGCGACAACGTCGGCCTGGGCTGGCTCCCCCGCCGCGAAGACCCCGAGGCCCTCGACCGCGCGGTGCGCGAGGCAGGCGCAGAGGACGTGGTCGCGCGGCTCCCGCAGGGGCTGCAGACGCCCCTCGGCCGGGCCTTCGGCGGCGACGACCTCAGCGGCGGGCAGTGGCAGCGCCTCGCGCTCGCCCGGGCCTTCATGCGCCCCGCGTCGCTGGTGGTGCTCGACGAGCCCACGGCCTCGCTCGACGCCGAGGCCGAGCACGAGGTCTTCGCCCGCATGGCCCTGCTCAAGCGCGACCGCACGGCACTGCTCATCACCCACCGCTTCGCCAACGTGCGCGAGAGCGACCGGGTGGTGGTGCTCGACGGCGGCGCGGTGTGCGAAGAGGGCACCCACGCCCAGCTGCTGGGGCGAGACGGGCTCTACGCGAAGATGTTCCGCCTGCAGGCGAAGGGCTATCAGGAGCCCGCGGAGACGTGACCTCCTCTCCCTACGCCCTTGCGGTGCGATGGGGTGATCGGTAGCGTGACCCGCGTGGACGGAGGAACCTTCGGACAATACCTCCTGAAGGAGCGCATCGCGAAGGGCGGCATGGCGGAGATCTTCGCCGCCGAGCGGCTGGGGGCGCGGGACTTTCGCCGCGAGGTCTGCATCAAGCGGATCCTCCCGAACCAGAGCCACGACCGTGCCTTCGTGGAGATGTTCATCGACGAGGCCCGCATCTGCTCGCGGCTGCGGCACTCGAACATCGTCTCCATCGATGACTTCGGCGAGATCGACGGGCAGCTCTTCGCGTGCATGGAGTGGGTCAACGGCGTCGACGCGTCGAAGGTCCTGCGCACGATCACCACGCAGGGGCAGATGTTCCCCGTGGACGCGGCGTTCTTCCTCGCGGGCGAGGTGTTGCGCGCGCTGGAGTACGCGCACGGCAAGCGAGACGGCGGCCGCCAGCTGCAGATCGTGCACCGCGATGTGTCGCCCCACAACGTGCTGGTGAGCTTCATCGGTGAGGTGAAGCTCACAGACTTCGGCATCGCCCGCGCGGCCTCGCGGCTGCACCAGACCCAGGGTGACCTGGTGAAGGGCAAGCTGGCCTACATGGCCCCGGAGCAGGCGTTGGGAAAGCCCCTCGACGGCCGGGTGGACGTCTTCGCCGTGGGGGTGATGCTCTACGAACTGCTCGCGGGCAGGCGCCCCTACAGCGGGTCCCACCACGACATCGTGCTGGCCGCGATGCAGTCGCAGCGCACGCCCATTCGCGTGCTGCGCGCCGAGCTCAGCGAAGCCATGGCCGCGGTGGTCGATCGGCTCCTGGAGCCCGACCCCGACCGGCGGTTCCTCAACGCCAGCGACGCCCTCGACGCCATCGCGGCGTTGGGGATCGCCTCGGGGCAGCGCGCCCTCGCCGCGCTCATGGGCGAGCTCTACCCGAACCAGGGCTCGGTGGTGACGCCGCGAATGTCGTCCCCCACGCCCATCCACGGCGCCACGGGCGCGTTGGCGTTGGGCCACGCCGACACGATCTCGCTGAACGCCAGCGCCGTCGCGGGGCCCAACGGCACCGAGCTCTCCCCCCGCGCGCCGCCCGTTGCGCTGCCACCTGCGCCCGTTGCCGCGCCCGCGCCCCCTCCCGAACCGCGGCGTTGGCCGCTCATCGCGCTGGGGGTGATCGCGTTCCTCGCGGTGATGAGCACCGTCGCGCTTGCTTCGTACATGCTCGCGCAGCGCGACGAGCCCGCGCCTGCGCCCGTTGCCGCGCCCGCGCCCGCGCCGCCGACCTCGCGCCCCGAACTCCCTGCCGAGCCGCTGCGCGCCCCGCCGTCCGAGCCCGTAGCCGCGCCCGCACCACCCGCGGCGCCCACGCCCGCGCCCGCGCTGGCCACGGCGAGCCTGTCGGTGGTGCCGATCCCGTGGGGGCGCATCACCGTCGACGGCCGCGCGGTGTCGCCGCGGCAGTGGGTGACCCTGCCCGCGGGTCCGCACCGCGTGGTCGTGCGGCAGGACGGCGGACGCTCCGCCTCGCGCACGGTGACACTGACACCCGGGCAGCGCCTCACGCTCACGATCCCCGTGCAGTAACCAGCGCGCGCGACAGGCGACGTAGAATGCCGCCATGTCGAACCTCGCCCCGCTCGCGGCCTATCCGTCCCTCACGCTCCGACAACGCAAGGAGCTCGCCGAGTTCTTCGGCTACGAGTCGCGCAACAAGTACGAGGTGCTCGACCCCAACGGGTCGGTGATCCTCTACGCGGCCGAGCAGGGCAAGGGCCTCGGCGCGATGCTGATGCGGCAGTTCGTCGGGCACTGGCGCAGCTACGAGATCCACGTGTTCGACAACATGCGCAACGTGATCCTGCGCGCGGTGCACCCCTTTCGCTGGTTCTTTCAGCGCCTCGAGGTCTTCGACGCCGCGGGGCGCCCCGTGGGCGCGCTGCAGCAGCGCTGGTCGTTCTTCTCGAAGCGCTTCGACGTCGAAGACGCCGCGGGGCGGGTGCTCATGACGGTCAACTCGCCGCTGTGGCGCCCGTGGACCTTCCGCTTCGAGCGCGCGGGGCAGCGCGTGGCCTCGGTGCTCAAGAAGTGGAGCGGCGCGCTCACCGAGCTCTTCACCGACGCCGACTCGTTTCGCATCGAGTTCGAGCACCCCGGGATCTCCCCCGACGAGCGCGCCCTGCTGCTCTGCGCCGGGGTCTTCATCGACATGCAGTACTTCGAGGCGAAGGCGAACTCGTCGTCGTCGATCACCGTCAGCGGCGACTGACCGCCCGGCGTCAGTGCTGCGGCACGGCCTCGGGGCCGCCGCGCTCGCCCAGCGCCTGCTCGTCGTAGTGCACGTAGACCCGGGTGCCCGGGCGCTGCGCGGTGGCGTACGCGCCGTGCCAGCCGGTGGGCACCTGCGGCTCGGTCCATTGAAAGAACCAGCGCGCGTCGCTCGGCGCGAGGTTCACGCAGCCGTGGGAGCGCATCCCGCCGAAGCCCTCGTGCCAGAACGCGCCGTGCAGCGCGAAGGAGGCCTCGAAGTACATCACCCAGGGCACGTCCTCGATGGAGTACGGGCCGTCGTTGGCGCTGTTGCCGTCCATCGTGGTGGCGACGTGCTTCGACTGGATGCGAAAGCCTCCTTGGATGGTCTCGTAGTTCTCGTCGGGGTCGCTGCGGTTGCGTCGCCCGGTGGAGGCGACGGTGACATAGACCGCGCGGGTGCCCTCGTAGGCCACGACGCTCTGGTGGTCGAGGTTCACGTCGACCCACTTCTCGTTGGGCGCGAGGTCTGTCGGCGGCGCGTGGGGGGTGATCACCCGCACCTGCCGCGAGCGTAGGAACGCGCCCTCGCGGGTGCGGTAGAACTCGTCGGTGCCCGCGCGCACGGGGGGGTCGTCGGTGAGCTGAAACGCCGTGAGCCGGGGCACGCGCCCGTTGGGGGTGAAGCCCCCGCGGCCGTTGGGCTGATAGGTGTTCGTGGTGACGCTGAGCGCGAAGGCCACCGGGAGGTGCATCTGCTCGTTGAGCGTCTGCCCCTGAAAGGTCGAGAAGTTCCGCACGAGGCCGACGCTGCCGGTGCGCACGAAGCCGCCGCCCTGGGTGCGCCAGAAGGTGCCCGTGCTGCCGCGCAGCGCGCGGTCGAGGGAGACGTACATCCCCCGGGTCATGCGGCGCAGCAGGGGGGCGCCCGCGGCGCCCGAGAGCTCCTCGATGCGCACGCCGCCGCCCGCGTCTCGCGCGCCCGTCGCGCCGCCATCGCCGCGGGGGGCGCCGCCGTCGCCGTCGTTGCGGCGCGGAAAGCGCTCGGGCTCCACCTCGCGCTCGTCGGCCGTGGAGGGCAGCCAGCGGTACATCACCGTGGGGCGCCAGTTGATCGCGTACTGAAAGGGCATCGACGCGTCGACGATGGGCTGCGTCGGGAGGCGACGGCCGCCGGGGCGCGCGTCGACCTGCGCGCTGAGGTTCGCGAAGATGCCGACGCACATGAAGCCGCCGCCCTCGACCTCGTACCAGCCCGCGCCGGTCACGTCCCGGCGCACGGGGCAGCCGTCGTTGCTGATGGGGCCGCGGGCGATGGGCACCCGGCCGCCTGCGCGCACGTAGCCGATCCAGCGGGAGCCCGCTTGCGGCGCCTCGACGATGGGCGCGCGGTAGGAGACCGAGGTGATGGTCGGGCGGTTCTCCACCGCGCCATCGCCGGCATCGTCCGCGGTGGCGTCGTCGGCGCCGACGTCTTCCGTGCTCGCGTCGTCCTGGCCCGGGAACACCGTCGCGTCGGCGCCCTGCGGCTCGGCGGTGGCGGCGTCGACCTCGGGCGCGCGGGGTTCGCCCGCGTCGTCGTCGGGACCGTTGGGCGCGCTCGCGGGGTCGAGCGGGCGCGGGGTGGTGGCGTCGCTCCAAAGGTCGTCGAGGCTGTTGCAGCCCGAGAGCGTCGCGAAGACGACTGCGAGGCGGGCCAGCGCGCGGGGGGTGCTTCTTTCGGTCATGGCGGTCTCGAACCCGTCCGTTCTCGACGCGGGGACCCTGCGGGACGACCGGGCGCGAGACGCGGCCGATAGCGCAGGAGCGCGGTGGAGGTCAAAGTCTCGACCGCGCGCGTCGCAGACGAAGCCCCTTGCGAAGACCGCACCGACGCGGCAATCCCGCGGCACGGGTTCGGGCGCCGCGGGCGGATCGATCCTGCTACGGTGTTCCCCAGCGCTCCTCTCGACCATGCAACGCGGCACCCACGACACGGCACGGTGGCACCGGAGACTCACCCTCCCGGTGTTGCTCTCCGTGGGCCTCCACGCCCTCCCCTTCACCGTGCGCCCGCCGCGGATCTCCGTCCCCCACATCGACATCACGCTGAACCCCTCGGTGGAATTCGGCCTCGAAGACCCGCCCCCGACGCCCCCCGCGGCCGTCGCGCCCGCGGCCGCGCCTCAGCCCGAACGTCCCGTGGTGCCCGTCGAGCGCCCGCGCCCGGCGCCCGCGCGTCTGCCCCCACCGCCGCCCCTGCCTGATCCGCCGTCGGTGCGGCTGCGCGAGCCCGACCTCGGCGCGACGCTCGAGCCCCCGCGCCTGCGCGATGCGGGCGATGAGACGGCGGTCGCGTCGGCCGACGTGCGGATCGCCGACGAGTCGGCGGTGGCGGTGGTCGATGCAGGGATCGTCGACGAGTCGGCGGTGGCGATGGTCGATGCAGGGATCGTCGACGAGTCGGCGGTGGCCGTGGCGGACGTACCCCCACCCGGCGCGACGGTCCCGGGCGTCGCCAGCGCCGCGCCCGACCTCGTGAACGCGATCCCCGCGGGCGCCGCGGTGACCTTGCTGCTGCGCAGCGACCGGCTGCGACAGAACCCCAACGGTCCGCGGGTGACGGCGATGCTCCAGGGCATCCCCGACTGGCAGGCGCTGCTCCACGGCACCGAGCTCGACCCGGTGCGGGACTTCGACGCCGTGCTCCTCGCGACCTCGCGGTTGTTCTACCGCCGCGGGGAGTCGCCCGACGTGACCGCGGTGATCCGCACGCACACCGCGCGGCCCTTCCTGCGCGCGTCGGTGGAGCAGATGGCCGGGGCGCGTCCGCTCTCGGTCGACGACCCCGACGCGGGCACGCTCCGCGATCGTCTCGCCCACCGCGATGCAGGCGCGCTGCCCCCGCCGTCGCGTCCGGTGTGGCGCCGTCAGGGCGGGGTCGAGGTGGCGAGCATCGACCGCTACCTCGGCCCGCAGACGGTGATGCTCCTGCCCGACGACCTCGTGCTCATCGCGCCGCCGACGCGGGTGCCCGCGCTCCTCGCGATGCTGCGCACGCCCCAGGGACAGGCGCTGCGCGCGCGCGGCCCGTCGGGGGAGGGCGATGGCCTCGTGGCGCTGCTGCACGGCGAGGGCCTGCGTCGTCTGCTGCGCGGTCCCCCCACGGTGGTGCCGCTGCGCGCCGAGTTCGCCATCTTCGAGACCCGCAGCGGGGCATCGGCCGACGGCGGCGCGCGGCTGTTGCTGCGGGCGGACTTCGACGACGAGCGCCAGGCCGCCGCGGCGTCGCGGGTGCTGCGAGAGCTCCTGGCCGCGCTGCGCGACCAGATCGCCTCGGCGCGGAGCTCCCCGATGCAGAGCCTCGGCGCGGCGGCGGTGGGCGTGAGCCTGAGCGAGCTCGACGACGCGCTGGAGGTGCTGCAGACGCGGTCCGAGGGGGCCACGGCGGTGCTGGAGGGGACGCTGACGGCGGGGCAGGTGGGGCAGCTCCTGCGGGCGCAGGCGCTGGCGACGCTCTTCGGCGGGAGCTGAGCCCTACTCGATCATCCCGATGACGTTGCGGTTCTGCCGGGAGATGTCCGCGGCCTCCTTCACGCGCTCGAAGACCGCGCGGGAGTCGGTGAGGCCCACGAGCACGAGCTTGGGGTCGGTGCGGTCGTTGGCGAGCACGTAGATCCGCGCGATGCCCAGCACCCGCTCCCCGAGGGACTGCTGGAACTCCACATCGCGCACGCGCCACAGGGGCAGGGTGTCGATGCGCCGCGCGATGATCCCGTGCTCCACGTCGATGGAGCGGTCGGTGATGCGGTAGCGGGTGGAGCGGCGGGTGAGTTCCATGTGGATCCAGAGGCCCGCTGCGACGACGAGGCCCACGGCCGCGATGGCCACCGCCGCGGCCGTCGCGAGGGTGAACGCGACGACGCCCACCACCGCGCCCACCACGCCGAGCAGCGCGCAGCTCACCGCGGCGAGCACACGCGCCCACCACGCGCGCCACGAGGGCGAACCCGCGTAGAGCAGCCGGGCGTCGTCGCCCGCCGCCCCCACCGGAGCTCCGGGGCCGCCCTGCAGCGACGCGGCCCCCGCGTTCAGCATGGACCCGCAGTGCCGACACTTCACCGCGGCGTCTTGGATCTCCTCGGCACAGAACGGGCAACGCTTCATGGTAGGATCATCGCACGATCCGCGCGCGGCGCTGAAACCGCGGCGCCCTTCGGGGCGCAGTCCCCCCTTGGGAACAATCCCTCGCCCGAATCGTTTGCGCGGGTGAGATCCGGTTGAACCATCTGGAGCGCTGGGTCATCTCACCGACCGGACCGCCTCAACCGTGGAGAGTCGAACCATGGCCCGAGATGGAGACATCGCTCTCGATCGCTACATTCAACGTGTGAAGGACATCCCCACCCTGGACCGTGAGGAGGAGCACCAATTCGCGCTCCGGGTGAGGGATCACAACGACGACGTCGCCGTTGACCGACTTGTGCACGCCAACCTGAGGTACGTGGTCGCCATCGCCGTGACTTATCGCCGGTACGACGTGCGGCTCGCCGACCTCATCTCGGAGGGCAACGTCGGGCTCGTCACCGCCGTGCGCAAGTTCGACCCCGACAAGGGCACGCGCTTCGTCACCTACGCCGCCTACTGGATCCGGGCGTTCGTGCTGAACTACGTGATCAAATCGTGGAGCCTGGTGGGCAGCGGCAGCGGCGCGCTGCGGTCGAAGATGTTCTTTCGGCTCCGCCGCGAGCGGGCGCGCATGGCGAACCTCGTGCACGAGAACGACGCGGCCATGGAGCTCCTGGCGACGCAGCTCGGCACCACCGCGACCCGCGTCGAAGAGATGATGCGCCGCCTCGAGTCGCGGGACGTCTCCCTCGACGCGCCGGTGCACGACGACTCCCGGGCCACGGGCGTCGACCTGCTCGAAGACACCGCGATGCCGCAGGACGAGGCCTTCGCGCTGCGTGACCGCGAGGCGCGCATCGGCGCGCGGGTGCAGGACGCGGTGCAGGGTCTCGACCCCCGCGAGCGGTACATCGTCGAGCAGCGGTTGATGGCCGACGACGAGATGTCCCTCGCGGAGATCGGCCGCCGCCTCGGGGTCTCCCGGGAGCGAGCGCGACAGCTCGAGGCGCGCGCTCGCAAGAAGCTCCGCACGCGCCTGCAGGAGCTCGGCGGCTCGCCCGAGTGACCGACCGCGATCAGTCGGCCAGCAGCGCCGACGAGACCAGCGACGCGTTGTAGATCGTGTGCACCAGCCACGGCGCGACCACGCCGCCCGTGGCCAGGCGCACGATCCCGTTCACCACGCCCACCGCGGCGATGGGCGCCAATGCCATGGGTGACCCGCGGAGCTGCGCGACGTGCATCGCGGTGAAGACCGCGGCGGGGATCACCACCACGGCCGCGCGGCCGAAGCGGGCGAAGAGCCGCCCCAGCGCGCCGCGGTAGAAGAGCTCCTCGCCCAGCGGCGCGAGGAGGCCGCCGAAGACGATGAGGTAGCGCAGCGGGACGCGCTCGATGTCCTGCCCCACGGGGGTGTCGCCCGCGTCGGGGATGCGCGCGCTCACGAGCAGCGCCACCGCCACGAGCAGACCGCCCACCAGCAGCGCGCGGAGCAGGGTGCCCGCGGGGGGGGGCCGCAGCTCCAGGGCGTCGCGCAGGTCCGTGCCGGGCTCCAACGCGCCGACGCTCCACGCCGCGGCGAGCACGGTGCCGACGTTCTGCGCGAGCACCGCGCCGAGCATCGCCGCGGGGCCCTCACCCGCGGTGAGGTACACGAAGGTCGCGGCGAGGTGGGCGAGTACGATCCCCGCGACGGCGCGCACGAGGCCGCGGGCGATGGCCGCGGGGTCGGTCACCGCGTGGGCCCTGGGGAGCACCGTCCCCGCGCGCGCGCCCCCGAGGACCAGCGCCGAGAGCCCGAAGAGAAGGGCGATCAGCGGGGCGAGGTTGTGCGCCCCGAGGGTCCCGCCGACGCGGAGGGTGAGCGTGGTCGCCCGCGGGGTGGGCGCGTCGAAGTGCAGCGATGGCGTCACGGCGCCGGCCGCGGTCGTGGACCAGACCGCCGCGGTGCACCGCTGCACGCTCGACGCCGCGCGGGTCAGCGGCACCACCGCCCCCCGAACGTGGAGGGACGCGCGGGCGTCGGCCCCGCCGGGCGCGCAGACGCTCACCCGGAGCGAACCTCGGGCCTCCACGGGCACGCTGGCGAAGCCGTGGATGCGCGCGCCCTCGGGGGCGGTCTCTTGCACCGTGCGCTCCTGCGCGGCGAGCCGCCGGGTCTCGCGCAGCGCGCCCGCGGCGGCGAGGGCGGTAAGAATGCAGCCCGCGGCGAACCACCACCGGGGCGAGGACCGCGCGCCGTGCATGGGGGGAACTGTACCCGCTTCGAACGGTCGCGCGCTGGTCCTCGGGCGCGGCCCGGTGCATAGTGCGACGTGATGTCCCGCTGGTGGAAGGAGTTCGCCCTGGTCGCGCTCGCGGGTGCCGTGTGCGGCACCGTGCTGCCGCGCCTCGCGCTCCCGCCCACGGCCCATGCGCGCGGGCTGCGACCCACCTTCGTGCCGCCGACCACCTCCACCGTGTCGTCCCCTCCCGCGGGGCCGTCTCGGCCGCAGCGCCGGGTCGTTGCGCCGGTCGCCGTGGTGGAGCCCCTGCCGCCGCCCTCCAACGAGTCGCCGCCCGAGGAGCCCAGCGCCCACCGTTCTGAGCGCGCGCACAGCGTGGCGCACGCCCCCGAGGGCCTGGAGCGAGCCCGCGGCCACTGGGTGATGGACCTCCGCGGGGTGCAGAACCCTCGGGCGCTGCTCTCGGGCATGGACCTCGTGCCGCCGGGCGCCGCCGGCGCGCCGGATGATGGCTACGTCGTGCGCAGCACCGACCGCGCGGGATACGCCCGGGCCGCGGGGATACGCCCGGGCGACGTGCTGGTCTCGGCGAACGGCCACGCGCTGCGCAGCCCCGACGACGCGCTCGACGCGTTCATCGCCGCCCGCCGGGCGGAGCGGGTGTCGCTCGATTTTCGCCGCGGCGCGCAGCGGTACACCGTGCAGGTGCAGCTCCTGCGCGGCGAGGCGGACCTCGGGGGATGACCGCGTCGACGTCGTCACGCCCGTCGGTGAGCGCCCGTGGCGCGTTGCTGCTCGCGGCGCTGACCCTGGTGCTGGTGGAGCGCTACGTGCCTCACGGGCGCGTCGTGCTGTACCCCTTCGTGCTGTTCGCGACGTGGGTCCATGAGATGGGCCACGGGCTCGCGGCCCTGGCCGTCGGCGGCGGGTTCACCCGCCTCGATGTGTACGCCAACGCGTCGGGCCTCGCGCACATCACCGTGCCGCGAGGGGCAGCGTCGGGGATCACTGCGGCGGCGGGCCTGCTCGCGCCCCCGGTGTTGGGCGGGCTGATGCTCGCGGTGGCGCGGGGTCCGCGTCGCGCGCGAGGTCTGCTGTTCGCGCTCGCGGTCGCCCTCGGGGTGTCGTTGGCGCTCTGGATTCGCGGCCCCGTGGGCATGGCCGTGGCGGCGGGGATGTCTCTGCTCCTCGCCGCGTCGTCGCGGGTGTCTTCCGACCGGGTGGCGATGGTGCTCGCGCAGCTCCTCGGGCTGTTGCTCGGCCTCGACGCCCTGCGCCGCGCGGACTACCTCTTCACCCCGTCGACGCGCATCGCGGGCGAGGTGATGGCGTCGGACGTGAGCGCCGTGGCGGCGGCGTTGGGGGGCTCCTACCTCGTGTGGGGCACGGTGCTCGCCGCGGTCGGGGGGGGCGCGTTCGTGCTCGGACTGTGGATCGCGTGGCGAGCGCCCCGGGGGCGCGAACGAGCGCCCGTGGGAGCTTCTCGCCGGGATGCGACTTGACGAGACCCTCAGTCGATCCGTAGGGTGCGCGCCCCTCGGCTGCCGGACCCATGGGGGCCGATGACCGATCGCGAAGGAATCCCCACCATGCGCAAGGACACGACCCCTCCCCACATGCTGTTCGACCGCCGCGTCGTGGAGCGAAACATCCGCAAGGGCGTGGTGAGCCGGGACGAGTACAACGACTGGCTCGCGAAGCTCGGCGACGCCGCGCCCAACTCGGAGCTGATCCAGGCCACCCTGGGCAGCGACGACGACGACGACCTCGACGACGACGACCTGGACTGAGTCCGCGGGAACATCCGCGAGGCCCGCGCGGTTGACCCCGTGCGCGGCGCGCGTTCCCGGCGACGACGACGCGCCGTTGATGGCCGACCGCCGGCCGTGTTAGCGCGATGCTCATGTCGCAGGACCACGAGGACGATCACGAGACCCGCCTCCCCGACGTGGGCGAGGCGATGCCGCCCATCGATTTCAACACCTTCATCCTCTCCCTGGCATCGGCAACGATGATCGACCTGGGCGAAATGGAGGGGCCAGACGGCCGCCGTCACGCGCCCAACCTCGCGATGGCTCGCCATCACATCGACCTCCTCGCAATGCTCCAGGAGAAGACCCACGGGAACCTGAGCGGTGAGGAGGAGCGGCTGCTCCAGCAGGTCCTCTACGACCTTCGCATGAGGTTCATCCAGCTCGCCGAGAAGGTGAAAGCAGGACCGTGACGAGAAGCCTCATCGCCGCCCTCTGCCTCCTCTCCCTCACGTCGGCGTGTCGCCCCCGGGCGCGCACCGAGCCCGAAACACCCACACCCACGGTGGCCACGCCCGCGCCCACCCCAGGGCCCGCGCCCGCGCCTCCCGCACCGTCGCTCACACGCGACGCCTCCGTGGCCGCTGTCACCGACGCCGCGCTGCCGCTCCCGGGGACGGGTCCGCTGCCGAACAGCCCGAGCTCCTTCGCGCCCGTGGTGCGCAGCGTGCGGACCTCGGTGGTGAGCGTCTTCGCCGCCGTGGCCGACATGGAGGGCATGACCTGGGGCTGGAACACTCCACACGAAGAGCGCCTGCGGCTGGGCAAGGGCACGGGCTTCATCATCACCGACGGGGGAGAGATCCTCACGAACAACCACGTCATCGAGGGCGCGCGCTTCATCCAGGTGCAGCTCGACGACGGTCGGCGCTACGGCGCCGAGGTGGTGGGGCGCGACCCGCGGCTGGACGTGGCGCTGCTCCGCGTGAAGGCCCCGGGGCTGCGGTTTCAGCCCGTGCGCCTGGGCAACAGCGACCGCGCCGAGGTGGGCGACTGGGTCATCGCCATCGGCAACCCCTACGGGCTCTCGCAGACGGTCACCGCGGGCATCGTGAGCGCGGTGAACCGCACCGCGAGCGAGGTCTCGGCGCAAGACGACAGCTTCGGCAACCTCTTGCAGACCGACGCGAGCATCAACCCGGGCAACTCCGGCGGGCCGCTGCTGAACCTCCGCGGCGAGGTCATCGGAATCAACGTCGCCGTGCACGGCCGCGCGCAGGGCGTGGGCTTCGCGATCCCGATCAACATGGCCAGCGTGGTGCTCCCGCAGCTGCGGCAGTTCGGCCGCGCGATGCGCTCATGGCTCGGGATCCAGTGGCGCCGCGTGGACGAGTCCACCCGCGCGGCGCTGGGGCTCGACGACGCCCACGGCGCGCTGATCATGGCCGTGAACCCCGCGGGGCCCGCCGCGCAGGGGGGGCTGCGCCCGGGGGACGTGATCCGCTCGTTTGATGGCCACGCGCTGCAAGACGGCACGCAGCTCCCGTGGCTGGTCTCCTCCGCGGGCGTGGGGCACCGCGCGCGCGTCGAGGTGCTGCGGGCCGACGACAACGGCGCGCAGCGCCCGATCACCCTCGACGTGACCCTCACGGCCATGCCCGAGCCCGCGCAGCCGCCCCCGCAGGTGGTGCCGATGGTGCCGGGGATGGTCCCGATCCCCTGACCGTCAGTCCTTCGGCGCGATGGCGTCGACGGCGTTCACCGCGGCGATGTCGCGCGACGTGACGCCGTCGGCGTCGTGCGTGGTGTACGTCACCGTCACCCGCCGCCAGCCGATGCAGAGCTCCGGGTGGTGGTCCATGCGCTGCGCGAGCAGGGCGATCTGGATGGCGAAGGCCACGCCGGCCTCGTAGGTGTCGAAGGCGAATGTCGCGGCGATGGCGCGCCCGTCGCCGCTCCACCGGGGGAGGGACTGGAGCGCGTTGCGCACGACATCGTCGCTGAGCCGTTGCATCGTGAGAGTGTGGGACCAGGGCGGCTCCGTGGCGAGGGGCAATTCGCGGTTGAACGCGCGCCCTCGTCGTGCGATCCCCCGTCGGTGCGCGGACGGACCCTGTTGGAAGCCCTCATGGAGCTCGCGAAGACCCGCGGTCTCTCCGTGCGCCGCGAGCCCATGTCGCGTGGCACCTCGTCGGGCGGGTACTGCGTTCTGAAGGGCGTGCCCACGCTCTTCGTCGATGAACGGGCCGCGGTCGACGCGCAGATCGAGGTGGTGGCCGGGGTGCTGCGACGGCACGAGTGGTCCGAGGTCGACCTCGACCCCGCGGTGCGCGCGGTGCTCTCGCGTCCCGGCCGGGTGTAGCGCGGATTACTCCCAGCGCGACACGGGCCAGCGGCGGCGGCGCGCGGCCCATCGCAGCCGCGGGTCGGGGTTCACCACGTGCGGAAATCCCACGCGCTCCAGCATCGGCAGGTCGGAGATCGAGTCGGTGTAGAACACGCTCCGCGCGAGGTCGACGTCGTGCGCGCGGGCCCACGCCTCGGCGGCCGTGACCTTGCCCTCGCCGTAGATCAACGGGCCGTCGACCTCGCCCGTGAACACGCCCTCGACCACGGTGAAGCGCGACGCGAGCACGTGCTCGATGCCCACCTCGGCGGCGACCACCCGGCCGGCGTACACCGTGGTGGTGCTGAGCAGCGCGACGAGGTCCCCCGCGCGCTGGTGGCCGCGCACGGCGTCGCGGGCGGCGTCGGAGATCTCGCGCAGCACCTCGGCGCGCACCCAGCGCTCGACCTCGTCGGCGAACTCGTCCTCGCGGCGGCCCCGCATTCGCGCGATGACCCCGCGCGCCACCGCGGGCACGTCGATGGCCCCCACGCTGTACCGCGCCAGCCACCACAGGATCACCAGGATCTCCCGGCGCTTCGCCTTGCCGTGCCGCCGCTGCCACGCGGCCCACAGCCGCGCGGTGTTCACCCGCACCAGCGTGCGGTCCATGTCGAAGAACGCCGCGCGCCTCACCGGCCCTCCAGCCAGCGCTCGAAGAGGTTGCTCACGGCGTGGAGCACCACCGCCGCGCCGATGCCGCCTCGCCACACGCGCAGCAGGCCGAAGAGCAGCGCCGGGAAGAACACCACCGCGCGGGCGAGGGTAGGCTCCACGACCAGGTGGGTGAGCGCGAAGAGGGCCGAGGTGATGACCAGCGCCTTCGCGAGGTCGGCGCGCCGCGAGCGCAGGGTGAGCGGCGAGACCCCGAGCGCGTCGCTCACGCGGGTGAGCACGTAGCCGCGAAAGAGCATCTCCTCGGTGAAGGCCACGGCCAGGAGCTCCGTCGCGAGCTCGCGCCCGCGGGCGCCGTCGAGGCCGAGGTGTCGCGGGCCCACGGGGTGGTTGAACAGCGGCCACGCCAGGGCGTACACGGGCAGCACGACGGCGGCGATGCCGAGGGCCACGGCGGTCTCGCGCGCGGCCGAGGGCAGCGCCTCCCAGAGCGTGCGCACGAGGGAGCGGGCGTCGCCCGTGGCGCCCGGAAAGAGCCCCTCGAGGCGCACGCCGTAGCGCGCGGTGTCGTCGTCGTCTCTGCGAATGAAGTGCAGCGCCGCGAAGAGGAACACCACGCCGATGAGGTCGTGGAGCCCGCGGCGCATCGCGAAGGGGCGAGAGAGCGCAAACACCAGCGCGTTGACGGAGAGCGTCGCGACCACGAGGTGATCGCGCGCGCGACGGCGCGCAGGGGCGAGCATGGGGCGGTCAGTTCACGTCGATGGGGGTCGTCGCGACGGCGTCGGGGGCATCAGGCGCGACCGCGGGGTCGGCCGCGGGGGCGGTGTGTCGCTCGACCTCGGCGTCCATCGAGCCGGTGAGCATGCGGAACACCATCTCGAAGTCCGCGCGCAGGGACCACAGGGGGTAGTCGAAGGTCGCGGGGCGGTTGCCCTCGACGAAGAAGTGACCGATCCACGCGGGGCCGTACCCGAGCACCGGGGCGAGGGCGAGGTAGCGCCCCTTGCCGGTGCGCGCGAAGGCCGCGACCGCGGCGATGGCCGCCGAGCTGCCCAGCAGGTGCAGCGCGCGGTTCACGGGATGGCTGTGGAACCGAACATAGACCGGCCAGAAATCTTCGTAGCGGGTGATGCGGTCACTCATGGTGAGAAGCTCTAGCCCCGCCCCCCCGGGGTTGTCGAGGGCGAAGCCCGGTCAGCGCGCAGGCGCGCCGTCGCGGATCCACTGGGCGATGAGCGCGATCTGCGCCGTGGGCAGTCCTGCGGCGGGCATGCGGGGGGCGCCGTTGGCCCCGCGGAGGCTGTCCATGAGCCGGCTCGCGTCGGGGTTGCCGGGCACGATCCACGCGCGGCCGCCGGGGCCGCTCTCGGTGCGGAGCCTGCGGGCGTTGCCCGCGTCGTCGCAGAGGTCGAGGAGCAGCCCGCCCTGCGCGCCGTCTTGCCCGCTGTGGCAGCCCTCAACGCAGCTGCGGTCGAGCACCTCGCGCTGGATGCGCGCGAAGGCGTCGGTGCGCGTGGCGAGGGCGCGGCACGCGGCGCTGTCGCGGTCGAGCGGGGCCGGGGCCATGGTGACCTCGGGCGCGAGGGGCGCGCCGTCGCCGCGGGCGGGGTCGAAGAAGACGCGGAGCACCGTGCCGTTGTGGTCCTCGGTGAGAAAGAGCGAGCCGTCGCGGGCGACGGTGACGTCGACGGGGCGACCGCGGGGGTGCGACGGGGCGGTGGGTCGGTCGTCCCACCCGGACACGAGGTCGAAGAGCGAGCCCGTGGGGGTGCCGTCTTCGCGCGTGGGGAGCAGCACGAGTCGGTGGCCGTAGGCGCGCCCGCCGTGGAAGGTCACGATCAGCCCGTTGCGCCACGCCGCGGGGAACATCGCGCCGGTGTAGAAGCGCATCGCGAGGGGCGACGCGTGCCCGGGCAGGAGCATCGCGGGGGACTTGTAGCGACCGCAGTCCGCCGACGGGTACTCGGGGTTCGCGGCGTTGAGGTCGTAGCAGTAGGGCCAGCCGTAGTGCCCGCCGGCCTCGAGCACGTTGATCTCCTCGTGCGGCAGGTCGGCCTCACGCGCGCGCAGCGCGGGGGCGCGGGTGTGAATCGCGTCGCGGGAATTCTCGGCCTGGAGCACCAGGCCCGAGCGGGGATGCACCGCCAGCGCCATGCTGTTGCGCAGGCCCCGGGCGAAGACCTCGGAGGTCGCGCGCAAGGGCCAGCCGCCGCTGGGGCGCGGCCCCGCCGGGCGAGGACCCGCGAGGGTCACGCGCCGCACCACCCCACGCGGGTTGCTCACGTCTTCGGCCTCGGCGCAGGGCGAGGGGAAGGTGCCCTGGGCGCTCTCGCACACGTCCGAGGCCGAGCCCACGTTCACGAAGAGGGACCACGGCCCCTGCGGCCGCGCGAAGGAGTCCGGGGTGAAGACGAAGTGCGTGAGCGGATGACGCGCGCCCGCGGGCGCCGACGCGAAGCGCACGACCTGCTCCAGCACCGGCCGCGGACGCTCGTCAGGGTCGAAGCGAAAGAGGTCCGAGGGCGTGCCGACGTAGACGAATCCGTCGGGGCCCAGGGCCACGCCGCTGGGGCGGTCGATGCGCCGCAGGAGTGATCCTTCGACGCCGTTCTGCAGCACGAGCTCCTCGCGCCACGTGCCGTTGGCGGCGCGTCGCAGGTAGCGCACGCTGCCGTTGTTCGGCGCCCAGCCGCCCATGTCGACCACCACGAGGTCGCCGTTGGCGCGCTCGACCACGCCGCGGGGGAACTTCAGGTTGCGCGCGACGAGGCCCACGCAGACGCCCGCAGGGGTGCGCAGACCTTCGACGCGCGGGAGCCCGCCGCAGAGGTTCGTGGTCGAGAGGGTGTACGCGCCGCGGGCCACCAGGGCGTCGACGCCGGCGGCGTAGGGGCCGAGGTCGACGGGCTCGTCCGACGCGGGGGGCTCCGCGGCGCAGGTGGTGAGCACGAGACAGGCGGGGAGCAGTAGCAGGCGCACGCGGTGCATTGGCGCCGACGCTACGACAATCGTGGGCAGACGAAAGGGGGACGGGGACGGTGTCGATGCGCGCGAGCGCATCGGGGACGGTTACCCCGCACCTCGGGATCGGCCATGACGCGGCGCTCCCGCGGCCGCCACCGACCCTCGCAAAGTCTGCGGATTCGCGGCGCTTAAGTGGCCTTTGGAGCCGCCGTTGTAACGACCCGGCGACGCGACCATGGAGCCTGTTGTCGCG
>JBILLI010000475.1:0-6080 GCA_044376155.1 Polyangiales bacterium | reverse complement strand
CTGCTCCACGTTGTCGAGCACGAGGCGCATGTCGTCGTTGGCGCGGTCGAGGGACGACAGCATCGCCGCGCGCACGGACTCGTACGACGACGCGAGCGCGAAGAGCACCAGCGCGAGCATCGACGCGCCGATGACCCCCAGGAGCCGCGTCTGCCACCCGAGCATGGCGTGGGCGAAGGGCACCCCGAGGGCGCTCGCGGCGTGCACGCCGACGGTGCACGCGAGGGTCACGCCGAGCCATCCCGCGCCCGCGCGGGGGCCCAGGGTCATCATCGCCATCACGGGCACCGCGTAGGTCCACCACAGCGCGGGCGCGGCGGGGCCGCCTGTGGCCGCGGTGATCCCGAGGAGGCCCGCGAGCAGCATCGCGATGACGTAGTGGTTGCCGAGGTTGAACGAGCGGCGCATCACCCGCGGGGTGAGCAGAAAGCCTGCGCCGATGGCCACCACGATGATCGCCGCGGAGTACACCCGAAAGCCCAGGTACACCGCGATGAACACGGGCACCTGGGTGAGGAACACCCCGACGAAAGAGAGCCCCAGCCGACCGCGTCGGTGGCGCTCGGGGTCGTCCCGCGCCTCGGCGGGGAGCAGGTCATCGATCTTCGCCAAAGTCCGGAGAATGAGCGGGGTCATCGAACGACTCATCGACGCCCCGGCCCGGACCAGTAGTCCCGGCGGCGCGCCGACGCGATCGCCGATCAGTTGATCGGGGTGTAGGGGTAGGCCACGCGCAGCTCGTAGCTCCCCGCGCCGTTGTAGCCGTCGAGCGTGAGCACGTGCAGGCCGGCGCCGGCGGGGACGCTCCCGAGGATCCGCGAGCGCGTGGTGGCGGTGCTGCAGAAGGCCGCGTCGTCGTCGTTGCAGCTGTCGCCCGCGGTGTTGCCCCCGCGGAGGTAGAGCACCGTGTCGAAGTTCGTCGCGGTGGTGCAGGTGTGAAAGAAGTAGCGCCCGCCCGCGTCGGTCGAGCACGAGCGCCACCAGTACGAGACCTCAGGCCCGGCGCCGCCGCACACGCCCGCGATCTGGCCGCTGCCGCTGGTCGAGCCCGTGACGGGCTGCGGTGCGGTCACGGCCCCGACGGGGAAGCGCTGCAGCGCCCCGTTGCCGACGGGCAGGTGCTCGAGGTTGATCGCCGCCTCGCCCACGTTGGTGCTGTAGCCCGCGAGCACAAGGTAGTAGGTCCCGGGCTCGAGCAGCGCGACGACCTGCGAGCGGGTGCCGTCGTTGGCGCAGGCGACGCTCGCGTCGTCGTTGCAGACCGCGTCGCCCGCGGTGGTGCTCCCTGTGAGCGGCGCGTTGCAGCCGCTGGCGAAGAACAGCACGGTGTCCCACGTCGCCGCGAAGGTGTCGGCGTAGACCAGCTCGCGCTGCGTGAGGGTGAAGCGGAACCACACGTCGCCGCTGGTGTTCGCCTGGCACGGCGCGCCGAGCTCCCGCCGCGCGTAGCGGTTCGACGCCTGCAGCGTCACGCGCGGGCCCGCCGCGAGGTTGATCACCTCCGCGTTGGCGCAGGTGTCGTTCCCCGGTCGGCAGCCGCTCTCCTGGCAGGTGTGCGGCACGCCCCGGGCGTTGCGCGTCTCGATGGCGCAGGTCCGCCCGCACATCCCGCAGTTGGCCGAGTCGGTGGCGGTGTTCACCTCGCAGCCCGTGGTCGCGCTCGCGTCGCAGTCGGCGTAGCCCGCCGCGCAGGCGCCCATCTGGCACGACACCGGTCCGCCCGTGAGCGAGATGCAGCGCGGCGAAGCGTTCGCGTAGGTGCACACCACGCCGCAGGCGCCGCAGTTGGCGGTGGTCGCGAGGCCGACCTCGCAGCCGTTGGTGCGCGCGTCGCCGTCGCAGTTGCCGAAGTCCGCGGCGCACGCGATCGCGCAGGTGCCCGCGCGGCAGGCGGGGGTGCCGTTGGCTGCGCTGCACGCCGCGCCGCACGCGCCGCAGTGCGCCGGGGTCGAGGAGAGCGCCGTCTCGCAGCCGTTGGCGGGGTTGCCGTCGCAGTTGCCGTAGCCCGTGTTGCACGCCGCGACGGTGCACGCGCCCGCGCTGCACGCCGCGGAGGCGTTGCTCAGGGAGCAGGCCCCGCCGCAGCGGCCGCAGTTCGCCACGGCGGTGTTGAGGTCGGTCTCGCAGCCGTTGGTCGGGTTGCCGTCGCAGTCGCCGAAGCCCGGATTGCACCGGAGGATCCCGCAGACCCCGGCCGCGCAGCTCCCGGTGGCGTTGGCCGGGGCGCAGGTGCGTCCGCACCCGCCGCAGTGCGCGGCGCTGGTGGCGGTGTTGGTCTCGCAGCCGTCGCCGAGGTTGGCGTTGCAGTCGCCGAAGCCGGGCGTGCAGACGCCCCCGCAGGCGCCGCCGACGCACGACGCGGACGCGTTCGCGGGGGTGGGGCAGCGGTTGCCGCAGGCGCCGCAGTTCGCGGCGTCGGTCGCGAGGTTCACGCACGCGTTGCTGCAGTTCGTGGTGGGCGAGGCGCAGACCGTGGTGCATCGCCCCGCGCTGCAGACCGTCCCCCGGCCGCACGCCGCGCCGCAGGCGCCGCAGTGGGCGGTGCTGGTCGCGAGGTCGACCTCGCAGCCGTTGGCGGCGTTGGCGTCGCAGTCGCCGAAGCCCGCGCTGCAGCGCGCGATCCCGCATGTCCCGGCGGCGCAGCTCGGGGTCGCGTTGGCCGTCACGCAGGCGCGCCCGCACGCGCCGCACGCGGCCACCGTCGTGTTCAGGTCGACCTCGCACCCGTTGGTGGGGGCGCCGTCGCAGTCGCCGAAGCCCACGCCGCAGCGCGTGACCGCGCAGCTCCCCATGGCGCAGGACGAGGTCGCGTTCGCGAGGGCGCAGACCCGCCCGCACGCGCCGCAGCTCGACGGGGTCATCGCGAGGTTGGTCTCGCAGCCGTTGGCGGCGTTGCCGTCGCAATCGCCGAAGCCCGGGTTGCACCGGGCCACCGCGCAGGTCCCGACGCTGCAGCTCGCCGTGGCGTTGGCGAGGGAGCACGCGCGCCCGCAGGCGCCGCAGCTCGTAACGCTGGTGTCGGTGTTGGTTTCGCAGCCGTTGGCGGCGCTGCCGTCGCAGTCGCCGAAGCCCCGGCCGCAGGTGATCTCGCAGCGTCCGGCGGCGCAGCGGGGGGTGCCGTTCTGGCTGGAGCAGAGCGCGCCGCACGCGCCGCAGTGCGCCACGCTCGACGCGAGCGCGACCTCGCAGCCGTTGGCGGCGCTGCCGTCGCAGTCGCCGAAGCCGGCGTTGCACGAGGCCACGCGGCACGCGCCCGCGGCGCAGGCGCCGACGCCGTTGGCCGGGGCGCAGGCGCGGTTGCACGCGCCGCAGTGCGTCGACGAGCTCGCGGTGTTCACCTCGCAGCCGTTGGCGGCGTTGCCGTCGCAGTCGGCGAAGCCCGCGGCGCACGACGCGACGACGCACCGTCCGCCCGCGCAGGCGCTGGTGGCGTTGGCGAGGGCGCAGCGGGTGCCGCAGGCGCCGCAGCTCGCGGCGCTGGTGCTCAGCGAGGTCTCGCAGCCGTTGGCGGCGTTGCCGTCGCAGTCGCCGAAGCCCGACTCGCAGGTGTAGGTGCACGCGCGGCTGGCGCAGCGGGCGACGGCGTTGGCGGGCACCGCGCAGGCGCGTCCGCAGGTGCCGCAGTGGGCGACGCTGGTCGCGAGGTCGGCGCAGGCGCCGTCGCAGACGGTCTGTCCCGCGGGGCAGTTCGAGGCGCACACGCCCGCGCTGCACACGAGGCCCGCGGCGCAGCGGGCGCCGCACGCGCCACAGTTCGCAGCGCTGCTGCGGGTGTCGGCCTCGCAGCCGTTGGCGGGGTTGTTGTCGCAGTCGGCGAAGCCCGGGTCGCAGGCGAAGCCGCAGCGCCCGTCGGCGCAGGTGGGCCGCGCGTTCGCCGGGGCGGAGCAGGCCATGCCGCACATGCCGCAGCTCGTGAGCTCGGCGCGCAGGTCGGCCTCGCAGCCGTTGGCGCGGTCGCCGTCGCAGTTGCCGAAGGAGGTCTGGCACGCGAGGCCGCACTGCCCCTGGGCGCAGGCGCCCTCGGCGTTGGCGGCCCCGGCGCAGGGCGTTCCGCAGGCGCCGCAGTGGCTCGCGCTCGCAGGGAGCTCCGCCTCGCAGCCGTTGGTCGCGGCGCCGTCGCAGTCGGCGTAGCGGGCGGCGTCGGTGCAGCGCAGGGCGCAGCGGCCGTCGACGCAGCGGGCCTCGGCGTTGGGCCCCGCGGCGCAGGCGTTGCCGCAGGCGCCGCAGTTCGCGACGTCGCTGCGGGTGTCGACGCACGCCCCGGCGCAGAGCATGGGCGCCTCGGTGGCGCAGGTCGTGGCGCAGGCGTGGCGCCGCGCGCCGCCCTCGACGCTCGCCGCGCAGACGGCGCCGTCGATGCAGCGGTTGCCGCAGGCGCCGCACGACGCGGGCGCGGTGAGGTCGGCCTCGCAGCCGTTGGCGGGGTTGTTGTCGCAGTCGGCCCACCCCTCGTCGCAGCGGGCCTCGCAGCGGCGAGACGCGCAGCGCGACGTCTGGTGGGCGCCTGCGCGGCAGGTGTTGCCGCACGCGCCGCAGTGGCGGTCGTCGCCGCGCAGGTCGACCTCGCAGCCGTTGCGGCTCTGCCCGTCGCAGTCGGCCTCGTCGGCGCCGCA
This sequence comes from Polyangiales bacterium, assembly GCA_044376155.1. Taxonomy (GTDB): domain Bacteria; phylum Myxococcota_A; class Polyangia; order Polyangiales; genus JAWKRB01. The sequence continues at coordinate 1,467 of JBILLI010000475.1, read as the reverse complement.
GACCAGCGCGCACGAGCCCTCCGCGCAGGTGGTGAAGGGGTTGAGCACGCGGCAGTCGTAGTCGGTGCGGCACTGCGCGCGGCAGCGGCCGTCGCGGTTGCACACCAGGGGCGAGGCGCAGTCGCTCGCGTAGTTGCAGCGCGGCTCCTCGGTGCCGGCGACGCAGACGGTGAGCGGTGTGCCGGGGACCGGCGAGCAGCGCATCCCCTCGGGGCAGGTCCCGCCGTCGCCGCAGGGCGCGCGGCAGGCGCCCTCGGCGCAGACAAGTCCGCCCTCGCAGTCGGCGTTGAAGGTGCATTGCCCGCCGCGGGGCTGCACCGCGGTGCAAGCCATCAGCAGCGCGGCGAAGAGGAGCGTGACGATCCCGGAGCGGCGCGGCGGAGAGGGCATGCGCGCAGGCTAGCCGAGCGCGTCACACACGGCGAGGACAGTGCCGACGCGTCAACATCATGCCGCACGCCGTGCGCGCGCGTCAGCGCTGGGGTGCGCGCGACGCGGTCACGAGGAACACCGGGTACGCCCGTCCCTCCTTGTGCACGACGGTGGCGGTCTCGAAGGTGACGTCGACGAAGCCCGCGGCGGTGAGCCGCGCGGCGAGGTCGTCGCGCGCGAAGCCCGCGTGAAAGACCCCTTCGGCGCCTGGTGGGTGAAAGGTCCCGTCTTCGGCGTCGAGGTCGGCGAGCGCGACGCGGCCGCCCTCACGCAGGGTCGCGTGGAGCGCGCGCAGCAGCGCGTCGGTGTCGGCGACGTGGTGCATCGCCATCGCGCTCACGACGAGGTCCACGCGCAGGTCGAGTGCGGAGGTCGTGAGGTCGTGGCAGTGCACGGTGACCTTGTCGCGCAGCGACTCCTTCGCCGCGAGCTGCGCGAGCATCGACGCCGACACGTCGACCGCGTGCAGGTGCGCCACCGCGGGGGCCACGACACCGGCGAGGAGGCCGGTGCCCGCGCCGAAGTCCATCACGGTCATCTCGGGGGAGAGCGCGACGCGCGCCCGCAGCGCCTGCCCCACGCCCTGTGAGATCTGCAGGGGGACGGGGAGGCTGTCCCAGTCTGCGGCCTTGTCGCGAAAGAGGTCGGTCATGTCGGGTGCGCGCGAGTGGAGCGGCCGCCGTCGCGCGAAGTCAACCCGGGACCTGCGCCCCGGGGCGCCACGGTCAGGTCTCGATGACGAGGGTCTCGAGGCCCGCGACGGTGCCGCAGCGCGTGCGCCCGAGGATGAACACCCGCACCTGCACGGTGCCCACGCGGTACACGGTGATGTCGGTGAGCTGCGCGCGCAGCGTCGCCACGAGGAGGTTCACGCGGGCCACGCGGTGCGCGTCGGCGAGGTCTCCCGGCGGGTCGACGAAGGCCATGCCCTGGAACACGCGCTCCAGCGTGGCGCGCTCGACGGGCGTGCCCGCGGGCAGCCCCAGCGTGCGCAGCAGCGTCGCGTCGGAGGGGAGCGCTCGCCACGAGGGCGGC
>JBILLI010000473.1:0-6089 GCA_044376155.1 Polyangiales bacterium | reverse complement strand
GTCGGTCTGCACGTCGCGGCAGACGCCGTCGCAGTTGGTCGTGCCCGCGCCGCACGAGACCCGGCACGTTCCCTGAGAGCACACCTGCCCTGCCGCGCAGGCGTTGCCGCACGCGCCGCAGTTGGCAAGGTCTGACGCGAGGTCGCGGCAGGCGCCCGTGCAGTTCGTGGTGCCCTCAGCGCAGCTCACGCGACAGGTGCCGCCCGAGCAGAGCTGCCCCGCGGCGCACGCCATGCCGCACCCGCCGCAGTGGTTGTTGTCGGTCTGCACGTCGCGGCAGACGCCGCTGCAGTTGGTCGTGCCCGCGCCGCACGAGACCCGGCACATGCCGGCGGAGCAGAGCTGCCCCGCGGGGCACGCCACGCCGCACCCGCCGCAGTGCGCGTTGTCGGTGGCGGTGTTCACGCACGCGCCGCTGCAGTTGGTGCTCCCGCCGGGGCACGCGACGCGGCAGGCGCCGTCGGCGCACGACTGCCCGACGGGGCACGCGTTGCCGCAGGCGCCGCAGTTGTTGCTGTCGATCCGGGTGTTGGTGCAGTACCGCTGCCCGCCCGCATCGCCGCCGCCGCCGACGGTGCACGTGGCGAGCGTCGCGCCGCACTCGAGGGTGCAGGCGCCGTTGGCGCACACGAGGCCCTGGTCGCAGCGCGTGCCGCAGGCGCCGCAGTTCGCGCGGTCGACGCTGGGGTCGACGCAGCGGCCGTCGCACAGGCGCTGCCCCGTCGGACACTGGGTCACGCAGCGCCCCATCACGCAGGCCTCGCTGCGGGCGCAGGTGGTGCCGCAGGCGCCGCAGTGGTCCGGGCTCGCCTGGAGGTCGACGCAGGCGCCGCGACAGGCGGTCTGCGGCGCGGCGCACTGCACGTCGAGGCTCGCGTCCATGCCGCCGTCGCCGCTGGATCCGACGACCGCGGTGCCCTCGCACCCGACCGCGAGGGCGGTGCTCAACACAAGGAGCAGCAGGGCGAAGGGTCGCCGCGTCGTTCGGGAAGGATCTCTGAGCTGGGGCATGGGGCCTCTCCGTGGGGGGAGCGGCCATGGAAGCGCACTCGCGGTGCGCTTGGCAACGGATCGTCGAGCTGGCGCCGGGTCAGTCGCGGAGGGGCAGGCCGAACCCGAGGTGAAACGGAATGCCCGCCTGGTCGGCGCGCACGCTGACCTGGAGAACCACGGTGCGCCCCTTGGCCCCCTCGGGGTTGTTCACGACCTGCACCTTGAGGGTCACGGCCTCCTTCGCGGAGGGGAAGAGGAACTCCGTCACGGCGCTCTCGAAGAGGGCCATCACGTCGGCCTCGGCGCAGCCCGCGGGGAGCTCGCCGCGCACCCAGCGCGCGAGGCGCACCACGCGCCCGGTGAGGATCTGCGCCGACAGCGGCACCACGTCCTCGCCGCCGCGCGCCATGGGGGTGCTCGTGAGCAGGATGTTCTCGCTGTTGCGCGGCGAGCCCAGGCCGATGATCCCGAGCTGCCCCAGGCGCGACTGCGCGCGCACGGAGTAGAACGCCTCGGTGGGGCACACCATGCCCATCTCGCGCCCGCTGGGGATGTCCCACGACCCGGGGCTCTTGATGGCCCCCGGGGCGCCCACGATCTTCGCGAAGTTCCCGCTGCGGTCGTAGCTGTTGGCGAGCATCGCGGCCACGGCGGCCACGGACGAACCCAGCACCGCGCGGCGAGCGGGGCCGTTGCCCTCCTGCTTGAAGACCACGCGGTTGGTCACCACCGCGAGCCAGCGGGTGGCCTCGTCGTCGCGGAGCGCGTGCCAGGGCTTCTTCAAGCTCCCGTCGTCTTCTTCGACGCGCGCCGACACGAGCTGCGGGTCGTCGACCCCGAAGAGTCGGTGCGTGACGCTGGCGATCACGGGGATGTCGTGGTCGGCCCCGAGGTTCGCGAGGGCGAGGAGCCCGTCGGCGTCGTTCACCGGGTCGAGCGCGAAGATCGCGTCGGGGGACTCGTCTTCGGGCAGCGTGGGGAGCACCTCGCCCACGGCGTCGACCACCCCGCCCGGGGCCACGTCGATCACGTCGAGGACCATCCCCGAGCTCTCGCGCACGTGGTCGGCCACGAGCTTGAGCGCGCGCCACGCGCCCTCCACCGCAGCGACCTCGGGGCTCTTGAGCACGTCCACCGCGGTGGCGTAGGTCTCGGCCTCGAGCAGGTCACGGCCCCCGCGGGCCAGCGTGGGGTTCGCCGCGCCCCCGGCGCCCGGGCGAATGGCCTTCACAAAGTTGTCGAGAAAGCCCTTGGGGGTGTTCACCTCGGTCTTGGGCGCGCTCACCACGGCGCCGTCGAGGAGGTCGTCGAGGGGGTTGCCCGCCGCCGCGGGGGTCGCCGCGGGCGCGTCTCCCGCGGTGGGCGCGGCCACGCCGAGCTTCGCGCGGAGGCCGGCCGCGAGGCGTCCCTCGCCCACGAGGGCGATCACCTGGTCCACCGCGCTCTGGGGGTCAGGGCGCTTCGTGGCGTCGGCGCTGCCGAGGGCGGCGGCGAGGGCGGCGAGGCCCTTGAGCGCGGGCACCGAGGCGACGACCTCGTTCACCCCGAAGGCGCGGAGCGAGGGGAAGCTCACCGTGACCGCGCGGGTGTCCTTGTCGCCCAGGCGATCTTGCACCGTGGCGGTGACGGTGAGGGCGGCGTCTTCCAGCTGCTTCGCGAAGCTCGCCTGGTGCACCGAGAAGCGGTTGCCCGCGGGGGCCGCGCTGAACGCGCCGGCCAACAGCCATCGAACCCGAACGCCCGTGTTCTCGCTCATCGCTCCCTCTCAGTCCGAAACGCCCGCGTCGAAGAAGTCGCCCGTGATCTCGTCGATGTCCCCGTCGGGCACGTCGGGCACGTCGGCACCGGCGTCGCGGGGGGTATTGGTGCGCGCCTGGTCGGCCAGCACGCGGCTCCAGAGGGAGGGGTCTGACGCCACGAAGCGGCCGTTCATCACGTAGATCGCCCGGTCCTGCCCCGCGCGGCGGAACACCCGGGGGGGGACCAGCGGGCGCGCCGGGTCGGTGTCTTGCACCAGCACGTTCTCGTGAATCTGGATCCCGTTGCTCCGGTAGACCAGCGCCGTGGAGAGCTCGAAGCTGCGCCGCCAGCCCGTGTCGCGCAGGGTGATGGAGCTCTCCTTGGCGAACTCGAAGCGGGCCGGGCCGATGCACCGCCCGGTGGCGCTGCGCAGGGGCTCGGCGACGAAGCGATCGCCGCGCAGGAGCAGCAGCCGCGCCTGCCGGTGGCAGCTCAGGGGGTTGTTCTCTTCGGTGCAGAGCTCCCCCTCGCCCACGAGCACGCGCTGGTTCGAGATGGTCTCGATGCGCAGCCGGGCGCGGCGGGGATAGGTCCGCAGGGAGCCCACGGCGCGCACCACGACGCGCTCGTCCTGGAACTCCGCGAGGGCGACCGGGCCGATGGCCTCGCCGTTGGTGAAGCGGTCGGTCATCACCCACACGAGCCGGAGGTTGCCCTGGAGGCGCTGCACCACCACGTCGTCGTCGGTGACCGGGCGCTGCGGCAGCACGCTCCCGAGCTCGGCGGGCTCGTGGCAGCGCATCTCGGGCTCGCGCCACTCCACCGCGCGGCCGGTGCAGTCGCGCGCGTTGCCCGCGGCGATGCCCGGTTGAAAGCCCTGGAGCAGCAGCCGCGCCCACTCGTTGCCGCGCAGCGAGGGCACCGTGCCCGCGGCCACGCGCCGCGAGGGCATGGCGCAGATCGCGGGCTCTGGCAGCGGCTGCGGCCGCGGGGTCTGACTGCTCGAACACGCCACGGCGGCGACCACCGCGCCGCCCAGCAGCGCCGTCGCGACACCGACCATCCGTCCCTGGCCGAACCGACTCATGTCCCTCTCACTCCCTCACTGTATTCGTCGCAACCCGACGCGCGCCCGTCAATCATCGACCGTCTCCGCCGCGGCCGCCGCGCTCCCCGAGGGCGCGCGCGTAGGCCCGGGAGAACGCCCGGCCGAAGACCGCCGACGTCAGCTCCTTGTCCTCTTCCGTGAGGGATTTGTGCGTCGCGACGTACTGCCGCCACGACTTCGCCTCACGCCCCACCCAGAAGCCCCCGGCCTGCTTCTTCTCGGCCTCGGCCTCGAGGGTCGAGGGGGAGAGCTCCGCGGCGAAGAGCTTGCGCACGCCCTCCATCATCCCCGAGAGCAGCGCCACCTGGTGGCTCATGATCTCCGCGAAATTGCCCTTGAGCGCCGCCACCCGGGCCTCGGCGTCGGGCGAGGACCAGTCGAGCAGGTAGTCGATCACCTGCCGCGGATCGGTGGCCTCTTCGAGCGGCGACGGCTGCGGCCCGCGGCGGGCGTAGCCCATCATCTCCGCGTTGAGCTCGTCTTGCCCCTTGCGCAGGGCGACGTAGGCGGTGCTGAACACCTCCACGCTCCAGAGCATGCGCACGAGGAAGCCCTCGAAGTCTTGCGGGCTCTGGGGCGCCGCGCGGTGGGGCATGAAGTACTGCGCGAGGCGCGTCACGAGCTCGGTGGCGGCCCCGCCGTCGCCCCCGGCGGCAACGCCCTGCGACTCCGCGAGGGCCTTCATCTCGGGCTCCGCGGCGGTCTCGGGGTAGGTCTGCAGAAAGAGCGCGAGGGCCGCGGGGACCTGCTGCGCAGGGAGGTTCTGCAGCGCGGCGATGAGGCTGTCGTAGAGGTCCTTCCACGCGCGGCGGTAGGCCGCGACGCGGGGGGCGAGGGCGTGGATGCGCTGCTGCGCCGGGCCTGGGAGCGATGCACCGCCGGGGGGTCGGGCCACCGCGGCGCGGATCGCCTCGGCGTCGAGCATCATCGTGGCGCCGCTGGACTCGCCCAGCATGGGATGGCCCGGGTCGGCCATCATCGTGTGCTCGGAGACATCCACGCGCGCGGCGCGCAGCGAGGGGGCCTGGCTGTGCTCGGGGCGGGACTGCCCGCGGCCGAAGCTCAGGCGCACCTTGCCGATGACGAAATCCATGTCGGGACGGACCACGGCAACGGGCTCGTTGGTCTGCACCCGCTGGCCCTGCACCGTGGTGCCGTTGGTGGAGCCCAGGTCGTAGAAGACCGTGTTGGACTCGTCGAACTGCACCACCCCGTGCCACTGCGACACGAAGGGGAAGTCGAGCTGCAGGTCGTTCAGCGCGTTGCGGCCGATGCGCACCGGCGAGCGCGGGAACGCGTGTGTGCGCGTCGAGCCATCCTGGAGGTTGTCCACGCGAACCAGCAGCGCGAGCATCGATCGGTCGCTCTTCTCTTCTTCCGCCGCGGTGACCCTGCACGGCATCACGGCCCCAGAGGACGGCGGCGGACCGTACCCCAGATTCCGCGCCTTCGGGAAGCGCCGAACATCGCCCGGGGGGTCCAGCCTCCGCGGCGAGGGCTCAGCCGAAGGGGTCGTGGAGGCCGTCGTTGCGGTGCGGCGCGGGTGTGGGCGCGGGCGCGGGCGCGGGCGCGGGGCTCGTGGGCTGCGCGCTGTTCTGATCGCGGTCCCGGTCGCGGTCCCGGTGGCGGTGGCCGTGGCGCTCGAGCACCACGGCGAGGTCAGACGGGGTCTGCGAGGTGACGTGCAGCTCGACCGGTTCGAGGCCCGGAGACTCCACCCGGTAGACGTCTTCGCCCGCGGCGGGTCGCACCACCTGGGTGGGGGTGAAGCCCACGGGGATCCACTCCGCGCCCTGCCGCCGACGCACCGCGGCGACCACGCTGGTGGTGGTCCGAATCGTCACGGTGGCCGACACCGCAGGGGGCGCGACACGCAGCGGCGCAGGGGTCGGCGGGTGCGGCGTGGGCGTGGGCGGGGGCACGGCCACGGCGGGGGTCGCGTCGACCAGGGGCGCGGGCGCGGTCACCGCGGGCTGCGCGGTCGCGGGCTCCTCGCCGAGCAGCGCGAAGCTCGCGACCCCGAGGCTCACCCCGAGGGCCACCACCCCCACGGCGAGCAGCGCGTTGCGGCGCATGCGTCGAGACGCCTCCCGGTCGTGCCCGGCGTCGACCATGACCCCGGGCACGCTGGGCGGCGCGGCGAAGCGCAGCGCGTCTTGCGAGAAGCTCCCGTAGGCCCCCGAGAGGGCCGCGGGAGGCGAGCTAGGAGGAGGCGGCGCCGAGGCCCGCATGACCGCGGGCACCGAGG
>JBILLI010000474.1:0-6089 GCA_044376155.1 Polyangiales bacterium | reverse complement strand
GGCGTTGCCTGCGGAGGGTTCACCCTGGGCACCGCGGGCGTCGCGCTGCGCACCACACGCGCGGAGGTCGCGCGCGCTGCGACCGGGGGTGCGCGTCGCGCCGTCACCCACGCTCCGCCGCCGAGCCCGAGGACCACCACGCTCGCGGCCACCACCTTGGCGAGGGTGATCCCGGTCGTCGCGCCCAGGGCGCCCCCTGCCGCCTGCGCCGTCGCGGGCACGAGCGCCGTGATGCCCAGCGGTACCGCGATGGCGCGGGCGACGCGGTCGCGGTCCGCGGGGGTCGGGTCGTCGCCGTCGGCGGCGGCGGCGAGGAGCGCGCGCGCTTCGGGGCTCAGGTCGCTCACGGGGGGCTCCAGGGGTCACGGGCGCGGCGTCGCGCCACCATCTGTTCGAACTGCGCCCGCACCGCCCGGATGCGCGAGGACACGGTGTTCACGTTCGCCCCGGTGGCCGCGGCGACCTCGGGGGCCGTCATCTGTTCGAGCTCCGACATCACGAACACCGCGCGGAGATCGTCGTCGAGGCCGTCGAGGAACGCGTGCAACACCACCCGCGCCTGCGCGCGCACGGCGGACTCATGGGGACCCGGACCGCCCGGATCCGCCATCGCGTCGCCCAGGGGTTCGTGCACGGGGCGACGCGCCCTCGCCCGGCGGTGGTGACGCGCGGCGTTCAGGAGGATCCCGAAGAGCCAGGTCTTGACCGTCGAGCGCCCTTCGAACTCGGGCAGCCGTCGGTGCGCGGTAAGAAAGACCTCCTGCGCGGCGTCGTCGAGGCTGTGCTCGTCGACGCCCAGGCGCCGCAGGCTGCGCCAGACGAACGCGAAGTGCGTGCGGTACAGCGCGACGAAATCGCTCGCGGCGCCTTCATCGGCCGTCAGCGAGAGCGGGGTCACGGCCGACGAGTCATCCATCACGGCACGGCTGAGTGCCCGGCGCGGGAGAGGGCCGTGATCAAAACATCACCTCCGCGCCGAGCGACGCACGCACCGTGATGGGGGCGGGGCGAAAGACCGCGCCGAGGCCCTCGATGGCGAACTGCCTGCGCAGCAAGGGGATCGACGCGCCCGCCTCGACGTGCACCCCGAAGCGCCGCGACAGCGACCGCCGCAGCGTCGCCGCGAGGGGCAGCGCGACCCAGAGCGCCTCACCCCGAGACGGGCGATTCACGCCGAAGGCCGCCCCCGACTGCACCCCGAGCTCGGCCCCCGCGCAGCCGCCGAGATCCACCGGGCCGATCGGCGCCGCGAGGCAGCCCCGCAGGCTGCCTGCGACGAGCGAGATGTCTCCGCCCTGCGTGGGATCACCCGGGCGCACCAGCGCGCGTTGGGGACCGAAATAGGTCGCCGACAGCTCCGCGCGAAACGCCCTGACCGAGAGCCCCACGACCAGCGTCGCGCCCCAGGTCAGCGCGGGCTGCGCGCCGAGGTCTCCGAGCGCCTCGAGGCGCGCGAAGCCGCGGAGCGAGGGTGCGACGCGCGGCGGCGTCGAGGGGGGGATCGCGGGAGGCGCAGGGGCGGGGGGCGGCGCGGTCGGCGGCGCTGACGGCGGCGCGATGGAGACGGCAGGGGGCGGCGTCGGGGGCGGGTCGGGAGGACCCGCGGGGCGCGCGGCGACGTCGGGGTCGATGGCGAGCGCGAGCACCAACGCCGCGGCCTCGGAGACCTCGTCGCAGGTGTCGCCCGCGAGCGCCCGATGTCTCCGCGTCGCGCCGGTGCTGACGGTGATCCGCAGGCTCCAGCCGCGGCGCGCCCGACGGATCCGCGCGACGGCCACGCGACGCGGCGAGGGATCTTCGACCGGCCGCCCGAGCAGCCTGGTCACCGCCGCGATGACCTCCCCCTCCGAGGGGCATCCCCGCGGCGCGCGCCAGCGCAACACGAGACCCGCGCTCGGGGTCTGCGCGGCCGCGGAACCGGTCGCGAGCAGGGCGACGGCGAGCACTTGCGCAGCGAACGGTCTCATCCGCCGCCCCGCAGGGTAGCGCGAGGCCCCCGCGGCCGCGGACCGCAATCCGCAGGTCGCACGACGTTCAGCGGCGGCGCGCGAGGATCGCAGCGCCCACCACCCCCACGACGAGCGCGGCGATGGTCCAGGTGCGCAGCGCGTCTCCGGTGGACGAGCCGGGCAGGGGCGTCGGGGCCGCGGGCGGGCCGAGCAGCGGCGCGGTGGTGTCCTCCGCGCGGGTGAGGGTGGCGTACTCCCCCAGGCCCTGGAGGGTGAGCGTGCCCGGCGAGGAGCGCGACTCTGCCCGCGTGGCGAAGACCGTCACGGGGTGCTCGCCCACGAAGCCGCAGCGCACGCGCAGCGCGCGAGGCTCCTGCGGCCAGCGGAGGCGCACGGTGTAACGGACGTACTCCTTGGGGCCGGGGCCGTCGCCGATGGGCACCGACACGTCGTCGCGCTCCAGCGTGCCCGCGTGGCCGTCCTGGTCGGTGATGCGCAGCGCATCGCGGAGGGTCGCGAGGATCTCCGCCTGCCGGGCCTGCACCTCGGGCACGTCGAGGAGCCCGTCGCCGTTGCGGTCGGCGCCGCGCAAGAACTCCGCGGGGGGCGTCGCGACGGCCTCGGCGATGCCCTCGTGGAGAACGACCTCGACGCGGTTGGCATCGAGCCCGTGGGCGCCGACAGGGAGCGCGAACAGAACGAGGGCGAGGGCGAGGGCGCGCATGGGCTCCTGCGCTTGTGCCCGACGCGAGCCCGCGCCGTGTCGGAATCGACCGCGCGCCGACATCCTGGCGTCAGTTCATGCGCGCGAGGCGCTCGGGGTCGCGCGCGACGAGGCCCCTGCGGCGCAGCGCGCTCCACGCGAAGCCAGCCGCGAGGAGGGTGCCCGCGACGAGCCCGAAGGCCGCCATGCCCACGTCGTCGCTGCGGTGGTCCGAGCACGGGATGGGCACGGTGAACAGCAGCAGGTCGAGGCCCAGCGCCACCGCGGACCACGCCGCGAAATGCCCGGTCACGCGCCCTACGGCCGCGCCGAGCACCGCGAACCCGACGCCCGCGCGCGTGACGCACAGGAGGAACGACGCGAGGGCCGTCCCCAGCGGTCGGGTGCCGCGCAGCACCTCCCGGGCGTCGCCGAGGGAGAGCACGATTGCGAAGGTCCACATCAGCGCGACCACCACCACGGGCGCGACGAAGAGCGAGGTCGCCTTCGGGATCCCCGCCGCCACCACCTGCTCCCAGCGCTCGGCCTCGCGGTAGGGGCCATCGGGGCCCTGCGTCTCCCGCGGGACCGCGCGCCACCCCGCGGGCCAGCGCGTGACGGTCTCGGCGTACACCCCCAGGCGCCGCGCGCCCGCGTCCACCGCGAGGGTCAGCGCGCCGAGGACCAACATCGCGCCCGGACTCATCCTCGCACCGTATCACCCCGCGTTGCCCGGTGCGTCCGCGGGTGCTCTCCTCGCGCGATGCCCTACGTGATGGTCGACATCGAGGCCGACGGTCCCATCCCCGGCGACTACTCCATGATCTCCCTCGGCGCCGTGGTGGTGGAGCCCGGTCTCTCGCGCACCTTCAAAGCCCGCCTGCGCCCCATCTCCGACCGCTGGATCCCCGAGGCCCTCGCGGTGAGCGGCGAGACCCGCGAAGAGACCCTCACAGGGGACGACCCCCGCGATGCCATGACCCGCTTCGCGACCTGGGTCACCGGGCTGGGACGTCGCCCGATGTTCGTCTCCGACAACAACGGCTTCGACTGGATGTTCGTGTGCTGGTACCTGCACCACTTCACGGGCGCGAACCCCTTCGGGCACAGCTCGACGAACCTCGGCTCGCTCTACAAGGGCCTCGCGCGGGATGCCTTCGCGAGCTTCAAGCACCTGCGCCGCACGGCCCACACACACGACCCCCTCGACGACGCGCGCGGCAACGCCGAGGCCATGCTCGCCCTCAAGGACCTCGGGCTGAAGGTCTCCTGGGGGTGACGCTCAGTCCGCCTGGAACATCCCGTTGCTGTCGTTGTCGCCCTGGTAGATCGCCCCGCCGCGCTCGAAGGTGAGCGCGCCAAAGAGGTTGATCCCCACGGCGACGGCGAGCATCAGGAGCCAGAGCTTGCCCACGCGCCGCCCCGTGAGGGCCACGAGGGCCACGAGGTAGAGCGCGTAGTCGTTGCTGAAGCGGTAGCCGAACTGCACCCAACCGCTGTTCTGGTAGAGGATGTCGACCGTCGCGATGACCGTCGCGGCCACGCCCAGCGACCACGCGAGCGCGTGCGTGCGCTTCGGGCGCACGAGCTCGAGGTAGTGCGGCGAGGTGAACCACAGCGCGAGGCCGTGGCGGGAGATCTGCACGAAGGGCGACTCCCGGGTCATCCACGGGAGCAGCGCCAGCACCACCGCGAGGTTGCGCGAGAGGTAGTGGTAGTTGAACAGCCCCCAGCGCTGGATGCGCGCCTGCCAGCGGATCTGCAGGTACTGGTACCCGGGCTCGCGCCAGTCGTCGAAGCGCAGCTTGTTCAGCACCATGTAGACCCCGATGAGGCACAGCACGGGGATCGAGAACTTCGCCACGGCCTTCGTGGCCGCGCGCCAGTCGACGCCCCGGAGCCAGGCGAGCAGTCGGGTGAGGGCCGAGGCCTCGGGATCGACCTCGGGCTGCGTCGCGAGGCGGTGCGTGCGCAGGGCCTCCATGCCGAAGAAGAGCGCGCCGAAGAGGGTCGAGGTGCGGGTGTGAAACGAGAGCCCGAGGAGCGCGCCGGCGAGCATCGGGCGCTCACACTCCAGCGCGGTGAGGAGGTAGGCCGCGCCGAGGCCGCAGCCGACGACGTGGGCCACGAACCACACCGAGCACTGCACCGAGGTGTAGAAATACACCGTGCCGAAGGCGAAGAGCGCGGCGAAGGCGACGTTCTCGCGCCAGCTCCGGAGGGTGTAACCCCGGCGCGAGAGGCGTTCGAGAAAGAGGTAGAGCAGGGCCGGGGCGACGCCGGCGAGGAGGGCGTCGAGGGGGCCGTTGGCGAAATTTCGCCCGAAGAGCGCCACCGCGGGCATGTAGAGCACCGCGGGGAACGACGGGAAGGCCCCGAACCAGCGGCCGTTGTAGCGCGCCCAGTCGTTGCCGCCGCCGCCCGGGGGGCACACCCCGCCGTGGGTGAGGGCGGGGTCGCAGCGCACCGAGAGCGTGCCGTGGAGGTACGCGTCGGCGAGGTAGCTGAAGTGGTTGTTGTCGGAGTGAAAGCGCAGCCGCGCGGCGCCCATGACCAGCGCGTAGACCAGCACGCAGACGGCGTAGATCACCAGGGCCACGCGGCGGGCATCGGGGCGCGGAGCGGCGGTGACGGCGGGGGCCTCGGGCTGATCCATGAGGCCGCAGCGGATACCATCGCCGCGAGGGCCTTCGCAACGCGCACGCACGCGCGCCCTTGACGGCGGCGAGGGCACACTCTAGGCAACGCAGCCCGAACGGAGCGGAGCGCATGAGCCTGAGCCAAGAGACGCTGTTGACGGCCCTGAACGCGGTGGTGGACCCGGTGGTGGGGCGCTCCCTGGGGGACCTCCGCGCCGTGCGCGACGTGGTGCTCCAGGGGGAGCGCGCGAGTGCCACGGTGGACCTGCTCTCCCCCGCGACGAGCGCGCGGGAGAAGATCCTGGGGGACCTCAAGGCCGCGGCCGCGGGGGTCGGGGTGAAGACCCTGGACATCTCCGTGGGCGCCGCGGTGCGCACGCGGCAGGTGTCGGGGGACGATCCCTGCCCCGAGGTGAAGAACGTCATCCCGGTGATGTCGGGCAAAGGGGGCGTGGGCAAGAGCACCGTGGCGGCGAACCTCGCCCTCGCGCTGCACCGCACGGGCGCCCGGGTGGGCCTGCTCGACGCGGACATCTACGGTCCCAGCGTGCCCACGATGCTCGGGATCATGGGTCGACCCATCTCCCGCGACGGCAAGAACATCGAGCCGTTGGAGCGCTTCGGGATGAAGATCATGTCCATCGGGTTCCTGCTCGAGGACCCGAAGACCGCGGTGGTGTGGCGCGGGCCGATGATCCAGGGCGCGCTGCAGCAGTTCCTCAAGGACGTGGCCTGGGGACCGCTGGACTACCTCATCATGGACCTCCCGCCCGGCACCGGCGACGTGGCCCTCACGCT
>JBILLI010000471.1:0-6099 GCA_044376155.1 Polyangiales bacterium | reverse complement strand
TAGCGCGGGGTGCAGGCGCCGCACGACGACACCGCCCCGCCATCACCACCGTCAAGCCCAACCCCGCCGACGAACCGCGTCGACCATCCACCGCGCGCGGGCGGATACGCATCTCGTGGGCCTGCAGTTGCCCGGGGTGAGCCGCGGATCCCGCGCACCGGGCGCAACGGCGAACCCCGGAGTTGTCGCCGCGATCCCGAACAGCGCGGAGACCCCTCGCACCGAGCGCGACGGCGAACCCCGGAGTTCTCGCGACGATCTCGACGGCAACCTGAAAGGGGGAGGCGCTCAGGGCGCGAAGCGAAAGTGCATAACGTCGCCGTCTTGCACGACGTACTCCTTGCCCTCGAGGCGCATGCGCCCGAACTCCCGCGCGCCCGCCTCGCCGCGGTGCTTCACGTAGTCGTCGTAGGCGATGGTCTCGGCGCGAATGAAGCCCTTCTCGAAGTCCGTGTGGATCACCCCGGCGGCCTGCGGCGCGGAGTCGCCCACGCGAATGGTCCACGCCCGCGCCTCCTTGGGGCCGACGGTGAAATAGGTCTGCAGCCCGAGGAGCTTGTAGGCCTCGCGGATCAGCCGGTTGAGCCCGGGCTCCTTGAGGCCCAGGGTGGCGAGGAAGTCTGCGCGGTCGCCCTCGGCGAGCTGGGCGATCTCGCTCTCGATGCGCGCGGAGATCACCACCGCGCGGGCGCCGTCGGCGGCGGCGCGGGTGGCGACCTTCTCCGAGAGGACGTTGCCCAGGTCGGCGCTGCCCTCGTCGACGTTGCACACGAAGAGCGCGGGCTTCGCCGTGAGGAGCTGGAGCATGCGCCAGGCCTTCTCGTCTTCCTTCTCGACCACCGCGGCGCGGGCGGGGCGGCCGGCGTTGAGGTGCTCCAGCGCGAGCTTCACGAGGCGCAGGGTGGCGGCGCCCTCTTTGTCGCCGCCGCGCACGCGCTTCTCCAGGGTCGGCAGGCGCTTCTCGAGGCTCTCGAGGTCCGCGAGCATGAGCTCGGTCTCGATGATCTCGAGGTCGGCGAGGGGGTCGACGCGGCCCTCGACGTGGATCACCCCGTCGTCGACGAAGCACCGCGCCACGAAGGCCACGGCGTCGCAGTCGCGGATGTTCGCGAGGAACTGGTTGCCCAGGCCCTCGCCCTTGCTCGCGCCGCGCACGAGGCCGGCGATGTCGACGAACTGAATGCGGGCGGGGATGATCTCCTTGGAGCTCGCGATCTTCGCCAGCACGGGCAGCCGCGCCTCGGGCACGGCGACGTCGCCCACGTTGGGCTCGATGGTGCAGAAGGGGTAGTTGGCGGCCTCCGCCGCGGCGGTCGCGGTGAGGGCGTTGAACAGGGTGGACTTGCCGACGTTGGGCAGTCCGACGATTGCGACCTTGAGCGCCATCGGGGGGACCTCTCTCCTGAGACGGGGGGTACTTCGGCGGCGCTTATCGCCGACCCGGGCGGCGGTGACAACGCCCCGGTGAAATGTGGTGCAATGCGCCGCCATGAGGGAGTTCTCGCGGGCGGTCGCGGCCCTGGCGTTGATCGCCGCGTCGCGCACGGCCGCGGCGGGCAACGAAGAGGGTGTGCTCTTCGGCGCGCACGCGGAGATGACCGCGGGGGCGGTGACCGCGACGACGCACGACGGCTGCGCCCTCTGGTACAACCCCGCGGGCCTCGCCGGGGCCGACACCCAGCAGCTCGATGTCTCGGGCACGGCGTACGTCTTTCGCCGCTACGACACCCCGGCGCTCGTGCAGGTGCCGAACCTCCCCAGCATCGCCGCGGGCGTCACCGAGCTGATGTCGGTCTCGGCGTCGCTGACCTACATGCGTCGGCTGAGTGATCACCTGACCCTGGGCATCGGGGTCTTCACCCCGCGCTCGGCGGACCAGACCCTGCGGGTGAACGCGGTGGTGCCGGGGGACGTGCGCTGGCTCGTGGCGGCGGCGGAGATGTCCAGCGAGGTGCAGGCGGGCGCGGGCCTCGGGTGGATGGTCCATCCCCGGCTGCGGCTCGGCGCGTCGCTGTTCTTTGTCTACGAGAGCTTCACGGGGTCGAGCCTCGAGCAGGGCACGCTGGGCATGGGCCCCGCGCCGGACCAGTTCGTGAACACCAACTCGCTCTACTCCTACAAGCGCGCGGGGATGGAGTTCGCCGTCGGGGCGCAGTGGTTCCCGACCGATTCGATCCGCCTCGGGGTCAACGTCCGCCCGCCCGGGGCGACGGTGTTCGCGTCTGAGACCGTCGACGCCTCGGCCTCGGCCGCGGTGCGCGACGCGCAGGGGATGCTCCGCACCGCGGGCGCGAGCGAGGTGCGCGAGAACAGCGCGTTCGAGTTCAACCCGCGAACGCCGCTCCGCGTGCGCTTCGGCGTCGCGCTGGCGCGGCCGCGCTTCACGGTCTCCCTCGACGGCGATGTCAGCGCGGCGTTCACCCCGGCCGACCCCGACGACCGCCGCTGGTCGACGCACTGGAACCTCCGTGTGGGCGGCATCCTTCGCCTCTCCGAGCGCCTGCGGGTGGGCGCGGGCTTCTTCACCGACCGCGCCCCCGACCGCGAGGGCAGCGCCCGCCCGGTGGACTTCTACGGCGGCACCGCGGGCGTCGAGTGGGGCACGCTGCACCTGCTGCGCGACCAGCGGCGCGACCGGCTGACCTTCTCGACCTCGCTGAGCGTGCGCTACGCCTTCGGGAGCGGGACCGTCAGCGCCGTGCAGGTCACGCCGGGCACCCTCGAGTCCGCCGCGTCGAGCTCGCTGCTCGAGGTGCACGAGCTCGCGATCTACCTCGGGTCGACCTTTCGCTTCTGAGCGCGCGCCGCGGACGTGCGTGGGTGATGCCTGCGAGCACCTCCAGGTCGGCTTCGGGACCGCCCCTGGAGCCCGCGCGCCAGGGCGAATTGGCGTTCTGGCCCCGGGTTGGTACACCCCTGCGTTGACGGCGCGCACGACGCGCCGCGAGGACCGCACGCGGATGACAACGAACGACGCCGACGACCTTGAGCCCATCGCGCGCTACCGACGCGACGGGGACAAGGTGATCGTGGAGCTCGCGCTCCGCTCCGCGCGGCAGCTCTTCGACGTGCGCGACCCCGCGCCGTTTCGCGCGCGCGACCTCGACGACGACGCCGAGCGCTGGCTCCTCGACGCGGCCGAGGAGCTCCCGCGCAAGACGCCCATGGCGTTTCAGCTCCACCTCGCCGAGCCGCTCCCCGACGGGCTGACCGAGCGCACCGTCGTCGACGCGATTCGCGCGCACCTGCGCTACCTCCTCGGGCGCAACCGCCGGGACCTGCGCGCGCTGATGCGGCAGGGGCTCGTGAGTGGGGCGATGGCCGTGGCGCTGCTCGCGCTCTGCATGGCGATCGAACTCTCGCTGCAGCCCCTCGCCGCGCGGGAGCACTGGGCCGCGGCGGTGCGAGAGGGCGTGGTGATCTTCGGGTGGGTCGCGCTCTGGCGCCCGATGGAGACCTTTCTGTTCTCCTGGTGGCCGCACGCGGCGCGCGCGCGGCTGTTGCGCCGGGTGCTCGCGGCGGACTTCTCGGTGCAGCCCGCGCCCGACGGGACGCCCGGGGCGGACTGACACCCGTCACGCGAGGTGGCGCCGACGACGCGCTACGATCGTATGCACGCCCCTCGGGGAGATCCTCTCCCGTCACGAAGCGCCCATGGAACCCGAAGCACCACACCCGAACTATCGCGCCCGAGACCTGCTGCGGGTGCCCTGCCTGCTCAGCCTCGCGCGCGTTCCGTTGGCGGCGGTGTTCCCGCTGGTCGTGGCAGACCCGCGGTGGGCCTTCGGCGTGCTCGCGCTCTCGGGCATCTCCGACGTGCTCGACGGCTGGTGGGCGAGGCGCTTCCATCAGACCTCGGACCTCGGCGCCGCGCTCGACGGGATCACCGACAAGATCTTCGTGCTCGCGGTGGCCCTCACGCTCCTCGTGACCGCGCGGCTCTCGACCCTCGAGGTCCTGCTGCTCGGCGCGCGGGACCTCGGCGAGGTGCTCTTGCTCGTGGTGCTGCTGCGGCGTCGCGACGCGCGCGTTCGCCACGAGCAGCCGCGCGCGGACGTCTTCGGCAAGGCCACCACGCTGCTGCAGTTCGTCGCGGTCTCCCTCGCGCTCGTGGGTCATCCGTCGCGCGCCTGGGCCGCGTGGGGCGCCGGGCTGCTCGGCGCGGCCACCGCGGTTCACTACGCGCGACGCATGAGGTGAGTCGATCGCTGCGTTTGTCAGGCTGAGCTTGCGCGGGCTTCCCCCCGCGACGCAGTCTCCGCCGCGATGCGCGCGGTGGCGATGGCGGTGTTCCTGCTGGTGGTGACCTCGGTGACCGTGGGGGTGCACCGCTACCTCTGGGCGCGGCTGGTGCGTGACCCCGGGTGGTCCGCGCCCTGGACCCGCCGCGGCACCCGCGCGCTCATCGGCCTCGGGGCCCTTCTCCCCGTGGGGATGATGCTCAACCGCGCGCTCCCGCGCAGCGTCGCGAGCCCCGTCGCGTGGGTGGTGTTCCTCTGGATGGGCACCGCGTTTCTGCTCTTCGTGAGCGTGCTCGCGGGCGATGTGTTGCGCCTCGCCGCGCGCACCGCCGACCCCGACCGACGCACCTTTCTCGCGCGGGCCCTCGCCACGGTGACGGGCTCCCTCGGCGCGGCGCTCTCGGGCGTCGCGGTGGGCACGGCCCTCGCGGCGTGGACCGTGCGCACCGTGCCCGTGCGCCTCGCGAAGCTCCCGGCGTCGAAGCGCGGGTTCACCATCGTGCAGCTCACCGACGTGCACGTCGGCCCCACCATCGGGCGCGACTTCATCGAGGCCCTGGTGGCCCGGGTGAACGCGCTCTCGCCCGACCTCGTGGCCATCACCGGCGACCTCGTCGACGGCAGCGTGGCCACCCTCGGACCGTTGCTCGAACCCCTGCGCAACCTCCGCGCGCCCCACGGGGTGTTCTTCGTCACGGGCAACCACGAGTACATCTCGGGCGTGGAGGAGTGGGTGACCTTCCTCCCGTCGCTGGGGATCCGCGTGCTGGAGAACGAGCGCGTCACCATCGGCGAGGGCGACGACGCCTTCGAGCTCGCAGGGGTCTACGACTTCTCAGCCGCGCGTTTTCGCTCGCGCCGCGTGCCCGACCTCGCGGGCGCACTGCGCGGGTGGACCGGCGACACCGCGCTCGTGCTCCTCGCGCATCAGCCCAAGCACGCGCGCGAGGCCGCCGCGCGGGGCGTCGGACTGGTCCTCTCGGGGCACACCCACGGCGGGCAGATCTGGCCCTTCTCGTACCTCGTGCGGCTCGACCAGCCGTACATCGCCGGGCTCCACCGCGAGCGCGAGACGCAGGTGTACGTGAGCGAGGGCACCGGGTACTGGGGCCCGCCGATGCGCCTCGGCACGCGCGGCGAGATCACCCGCGTGGTGCTGCAGCCCGCGTGAGCGACGGTTGCGAGGGGGGCCCGCGCGGGCGCACTCTCCCGGTGATTCCATGACCCCCGCGGCCCCCGACGAACGCGCCCGCTGGACCGCCCGCAGCGCCCCCACGCTCCCCCCGGATCACCCGCCCGACGTGACGATCCGCCGCAGCGTCGAGGGGATGCTCGGCGAGGCGCTCGACACCCTGCCGCGCATCACCGTGGGCGGCGTCGACGGAGCCGCGGAGGTGTCACCCGGCAGCGCGCAGGAGCTTCGGGTCGACGCGCTCCTCGGCGTCGGGGGCATGGGGCGGGTGTACGCCGCGACGCAACGATCACTCACCCGCGGCGTGGCCGTGAAGGTGCTCTCCGACGGAGACCCCTCGCGGCGCGCGTCACTGCTCCACGAGGCGCGGATCACCGGGCGACTGGAGCACCCGAACATCGTGCCGGTGCACGCCCTCGGGGTCGACGCCCGGGGTGAGCCCGTGATGGTGATGAAGCGCATCGAGGGCGCGAGCCTGCGCGCGCTGCTGCACGACCCCGCGCACCCCGGGTGGTCCCCCCTCGACGCGCGCCACGCCGACCGCCTGGAGGCGCAGGTCGCCGTGCTCCAGGGCGTGTGCGACGCGCTGACGTTCGCGCACGACAAGGGCGTGGTGCACCGTGACGTGAAGCCCGAGAACGTGATGGTGGGACCCTTCGGCGAGGT
>JBILLI010000047.1:0-20432 GCA_044376155.1 Polyangiales bacterium | reverse complement strand
ATCTCCACGGTGGCGGCCATCCTCACGGTCGTGGGCTACTCGATGAACGACACGATCATCGTCTACGACCGCATCCGCGAGAACCTCGCGAAGCGCCGCGGCGCCCGCATGCTTGAGGTGATCAACGTGTCGGTGAGCGAGATGCTCAGCCGTACGATCCTTACCTCCGTGACCGTCGTGCTCTCGGTGTCGGCCTTCGCCTTCATCGGCACCGGCGTCATCCGTGACTTCGCGTGGGCGATGATCGTCGGCGTGATCGCCGGCACCTACTCGTCCATCTACGTCGCCGCGCCCTTCACCGAGTGGATCGACTCGCGCTTCTTCCACAACGGGCTCGCGAGCACCTCCGCTGACGTCGAGATCACCCCGACGGACGAGAACGCGACCTCCGACAACGCCTAGCGTATGGTGGCCCGCGCGCCCGCGCGGAGCCCGATGAACGACCACGCCCTCACCGAGACGCAGCGCGCGCTCGCCGCGGAACTCGCCCGCTCCCAGCAGATCCACCCCCTCGTCGCCCGCGCCCTCGTGCGCCGCGGGATGGACGACCCCGCGCGCCTGCGACGGTACCTGGACCCCCGCCTCGCGGACCTCACCCGCCCCGACGCCATGGCCGACCGCGCCTTCGCGGCCGAGCGGCTGACCCGCGCGATCCATCGCAGGGAGCGCGTCGCGGTGTTCGGCGACTACGACGTCGACGGGATCACCAGCGCCGCGCTGCTCACCCGCGCGCTGCGCGCCCTCGGCGGCGAGGTGGCGCCCTTCGTGGCCTCGCGCTTCGACGGGGGCTACGGCTTCTCCGAGCCCGCGCTGGCCCGGGTGCTCGCGTGCTCCCCCGCGGTGATCGTAACCTGCGACTGCGGCACCAGCGACCACCCCCGCCTCGCCGCCGCCCGCGCGAAGGGCGTCGACGTGATCGTCGTGGACCACCACAAGGTTCCCGACGAGGCGCTCCCCGCCCTCGCCTTCCTCAACCCCCACCGGCCCGAGTGCGGCTTCCCCTACAAGCACCTCGCCAGCGTGGGCATCGCGTTCTCCATCGCCGCCGCGGTGCGCGCGCAGATGAGCGCCGCCCTCGACCTCCGCCCGCTGCTCGACCTCGTGGCCCTGGGCACCATCGCCGACGTCGCGCCCCTCGACGGAGACAACCGCATCCTCGTGCGCGCGGGCCTCGCGCGGATCAACGCGGGCGAGGCGTCGCCGGGCGTGCGCGCGCTGATGCAACGCGCGCGGCTCAAGCAGCGGATGTTCGCCAAGGACGTGGCCTTCAACCTCGCCCCCGCGCTCAACGCGCCGGGACGTCTCGGCGCCGCTACGCCCACCCTCGAGCTGCTCCTCGCCGAGGGCGACGCCGACGCCGGGATGCGCGCGCAGGTGCTCCTCGACGCCAACGCCCGCCGCAAGGAGGTCTCCGCCGACCTCATCGCGAAGGCTACGCAGCAGGCCGCGGAGGTCTACGGCGCGCAGTGCCCCGCGGGGGTGGTGCTCGCGGGGGAGGGCTGGCACCACGGCATGGGGGGCATCGTCGCGGGGCGCATGGTCGAGCGGCTCAACGCCGCGGTGGTCGTGGTGGCCATCGAGGGCGACGTCGGCGTCGGCAGCGTGCGCGGCCCCCGCGGGCTGAAGCTCTATGACGCGGTCGCCGCGTGCCGCGAGGAGCTCCTCGGCTTCGGCGGGCACGACGGCGCCGCGGGCCTCCGCGTGCACAAGGATCGCATCGATGCGCTGCGCGCGCGCTTCCCCGAGGCCGTGGCCCGCGCCGGGTGGGCGCAGGTCGCCGAGCCCCCGGTCGACGTGACGCTCTCGGAAGAAGACCTCACCCCCGGCCTCGCGCGCGCCCTCGAGCGCGTGGAGCCCACGGGGGAGGGCAACCTGGAGATCCTCGCCACCCTGGAGAACGCGCGGCTGTCAGAGCTCCGGGTGGTCGCCGAGACCCACCTCCGCGCGACCTTCTCGCTGGGGCGCAAGACGCTCTCGGCCTTTCTTCGCGATGGTGTCGCGCAGCGGGCCCGGGGCGCGCTCCCGCCGGTGGGCGCCGCGGTGGAGGTCGTGGGGCGCCTCCGGCCCGACCCCTGGAGCGGCGACGAGGGCGTGCAGATCGACGTGCGCACGCTCACGGCGCGCTGAGCGCGCGCAGCGCGATGTGCTCCTGGGGGTGCTGCAAGAAGGCCGCGCGCCGCGCCGGGTCGGAGATCGACTCCGCCGCCCGCAGCACCTCCGCCCACGCCTGCGTCGCGAGCGTGCCGCCGTCGGGGTCGCCCAGCGCGCGCAGCGTCGCCGCGCGCACCCAGCGCACGTAGGCCGCTCCGTCTTCCAGCGCGACCCCCGCGCTC
Source organism: Polyangiales bacterium (assembly GCA_044376155.1). GTDB lineage: Bacteria > Myxococcota_A > Polyangia > Polyangiales > JAWKRB01. The sequence goes on along the minus strand of JBILLI010000047.1, from coordinate 18,099 downwards.
AGGGCGACGTCGGCCTCGGTGGCCGGCGCGAGGGCCTCGGCCGGGCCGCGCAGCGCGAGCAGCAGGTGACCGCGCACGGCGCGGGCGAGGCATACGAGTGAAGGGGCGGCGCCGCGCAGGTCGGTGACCTCGACCCACGCCAGCGCCGAGGAGAGCGTGCCGTCGACGCGGGGGTCCAGCGCGCGCGCCCAGCTCGCGTAGACCCGAGCGGCCACGGCGAGGGAGGAGAGGTGCGCGCGCTCGGCGAGCAGCGCCGCGGTCTGAAACGACGCGCGCGACTCGTCGTGCTGCGCCGCGCGGGCGAGGGTGAACGCGACGTGCCGCTGGCCGACCACCTCCAGCGCGACGAGGCCGCTCCGCCGCGCCCGGTCCCGCGCCTCGGTGGCGCAGGCCAGCGCCTCGGGCCACGCGCCCTGTCCGCGCCACGCCACCGACTCCGCGAGGGTCGCGCGCACCAGCGCCTCGCCGTCGGACTCGTCGAGCGCGCACACCCGCGCGCGCTGGGCCGTGGCCAGGGCCTCATCGAGGGCGCCGCGCACCAGCGCCGCCGCGCCGCGCACGGCGTCGGTCTGCGCGCGGAGGGCGTCGAGGTCCTCGCTGGAGAGCCGCGGGTCGGCCGAGGCCTCGTCGAGCAGCGCGAGGGCGTCGGAGGCATCTCCCCGGGCCACGAGCCACTCGGCCTGCTGAATCGCCGCGCGGTACCACCGTGCGCAGTAGGGCACCGACGCCGCGCCGCGGCGGCTGGCCCGCACGATGGCCCGGGCGGCGTGCAGCGTGGCCATGGCGCCGTCGGCGCGCCCGTCGAGGTGCTGCGCCTGCGCGACGCACAGGGCCACCCGCAGGCGCTCGTCGGCGGTGGCGCCCGGGAGGCTCTCGGCAGCGCGGGCGTCGTCGATGGCCGAGACCCCGTCACCCAGCGCGAAGCTCGCCTCGGCGCGCTGGCAGAGGAGCAGCCGTCGCAAGGGCTCGGCGGGCTGACGCGCGAGGGCCCGGGCGACCTGCGCGCGCACAAGGTCCCAGTGCTGCGCGTGGGCGCTCTCCTCGGCGGCGCGGGCCCACCACGCGGCCGCGGCGTCGCTCCGCCCGGCGCGCTCGTAGTGATCCGCCACCGCGGCGGCGCCCGCGCGCTGTGACTCCTCGGTGTAGCCCGCGGCCCGCTCGTGCAGGGCGCGCAGGTCGGCCTCGGCGATGGAGGCGTAGGCCGCGTCGCGCGCGAGGGAGTGACGAAAGGCGTACTCCTCCGCGGCGCGGGCCCGAGCGCCGGACTGCGGCAGCACGATCCCCTCGGCGCGCAGCAGCGCCAGCGCGCGGGTCACGGTGGCCGCAGAGACGGGTTCGAGCAAGCGCTCCACGCCCGCGCGGGTGAAGGTGCGGCCGAAGACCGCCGCGGCCCGCAGCACCCGGCGGGCGTCGAGGTCGAGCGCGTCGAAGCGCCGCTGCACCGCGGCCAACGCGGTCACCGGCAGCGACGCGGGCTCGTCGTCTTCGCGGTCGGCCTCGGCGTGCAGCAGCTCTTCCAAGAACAGCGGGTTGCCCTCGGCGCGGGCCACCAGCGCGTGCACCCGGGCGGTGTCGGCGTCGGCGCCGAGCACGCGCCGCGCATTCTCCATCGCCGCCGCGAGGGGGATGGGACCCAGTCGCAGGTCGGTGCGCGCCGCCGCACGCCACGCGCGCTCGGTGCGCTCGGCCACGGCGCTGTCGGGGCGACCCAGGGCGAGCGCGGCGAAGGCGCTGCCGTCGAGGACCTTCAGCAAAAGCGCGAGGAGCTCCAGGCTCGGCGCGTCGAACCACTGCAGGTCCTCGACCACCAGCAGCATCGGCGCCCGCGCGCACACCCCGCGGACCATCTCCAGCGCCGTGGCCCGCAGCCGCTCGTGCATGCGCTGGGGGTCCCGCCGCGCCGCGCGCAGGGCCGGGGTGGGCGCGTCGCTCCAGGGGATGCGCGCGAGCTCGCCGATGAACTCCGGCGGCGCGTCGGCGCGGAGACGCTCGACGAAGCCCCCGAGGCGCGCCCGACGGGTGGCCATGGGGGATGCGTCGTCGATGCCCGCGAGCTCACGCAGCGCCCGACCGAGCGCGCCCAGCGGGGTGGACGCGAGCATGGTGTCGCCGCGCACGACCAGCACCACGGGCCGTCGGCCCTCTCCCCGCCAGCGCTCCAGGGCCGCGGCGCACACGGCCTGCGCGAGGCGGGTCTTGCCCTGGCCCGTCTCACCCCACAGCGCGATGAGGCGCGGCGCGCGCTGGGTCCACGCGTCGAGCACGATCCCCGTGAGCAGCTCGAGCTCGTGCGCGCGGCCCGGGGGCGCGAGCATGGCCGAAGAGATTCCGCGGGCGGGCACCCAGGGCGGGGGTGTGGCGTCGTCACCGAGGATCATCCCGCGGCGGTCGTGCGTCACCGCGAAGCGCGACGAGAGCACCACCGCGGTGGGCTCATCGAGGCGCACCTCGCCCTCCCGCGCGGTGGTGAGCAGCGTGGAGGCCCTGCGCACGGCGTCGCCCTCCAGCGCCGCCCCCGTGCGCCAGCTCATGCCCGTGGCCAGCGACATGCGCAGCCCCGGCGCGCGCCCCGCCTGGGCGGCCTGCGCGGCGCGGGCGATCTCGTCCCCGCGGCTGCGCTGATCGCCGAACACCCCGTCGAGGGAGAGCCGACTGCGGCGCTCGACCCGCCCCCCGCGCGACTCGATGCACTCCGCGAGGGTCTCCAGCGTCGCCGCGGCGTCGCCCTGCAGCACCTGCGCGCGAAGGAGCACCCGCACCCGCCGCTCGTCCTCGGCGATGCGCGGGCCGATGCGCAGCCCGTCGGGGCGCGTGGCCAGCGGGTCGAGCAGCGCGGTGGCCTCTTCGACCAGGTCGAGCACGTGCGCGGGACGTCGCCCCGGGTCCTTGGCGAAGCAGCGGTCGAGCAGCGCGTCGAGGGCGCCCGGGAGATCGGGGCGCGACGCGCGCAGCCGCGGCGGCGGGTCGGTGAGCACCTGGCGCAGCACCGTCACGGTGTCGGTGCCGAGGAACGGTCGTCGGCCCGTGAGCAACTCGTAGAAGACCACCGCGAGGGCGTAGAGGTCCGAGAGCGCCGTGGGCTCCTCGCCGCGCACCTGCTCGGGGGAGATGTACACCGGGCTGCCGATCACCAGGTCCTGCCCGGTGAGGGAGAGGTCGCCGCTGGCCATGGCGATGCCCAGGTCGAGGAGCTTCACCGAGCGGCCCTCCTCGCCCTCGGCAAGGAAGAGGTTCGACGGCTTCACGTCGCGGTGCAGGATGCCCGCCTCGTGCAGAGACGCGAGCCCCAGCGCGGCCTCCCGCACGATGCGCAGCGCCTCGAAATCCGGCACCCGCCCGCGGGAGAGCCGCGCGTCGACGGTCTCGCCGGTGAGCCACTCGGTGACCAGGCAGAAGCGCCCGTCGCCGTCGGCGCCGTGCGTCACGTACGAGACCAGGTGCGGGCTCTGGATGTCGGCCAGCAGCCGCGCCTCGCGCTCGAAGCGCGCGCGGGCCACGGGGTCGTGAAAGTCTGCGCGCAGGCGCTTCACCGCCACGCGTCGCCCGGTCGCGAGGTCGGTGCCGCGGTAGACCTCGGCGGATCCGCCCGCGCCCACGCGCTCTTCGAGAATGATCCGGCCTTCGAGGGATTCCATGCGCGCTGGCGCCCCGGATCATCGCACGACACGGCGCCCCCGTGGACGCTGACGCGCGCATGCGGTATCGCCGTGGGGACACGCATGGCACCCCTGCGCCTCCTCCTCGCCGCCGCCATCACCGTCACCCTGGGCTGCGCGCGTCCGCCGCGCCCCAGCTACACCTTCGACCCGCAGGTCGGCGGATGGGAGATCGATGAGCACACCCTCGCGCAGGGCGTGAACAACGAGCGCTTTCAGCACCCCGTGCACACCGAGCGCCTGGAACTCTTCGAGGTTGCCCGCGCCGCGCCGGCTTCGAACAGCGCAGAGTTCGGCGGGCTCCAGTCGCCGTCGCGGGCCCTGCCCACCCTGGGCACGCTCACCGCCGCGCCGCGCCCCATCGGCGACGACACCGTCAACGGCATGCGAGGGTACTGGGTCGAGCAGCACGGGCGCGACGGCGACGAGCAGGTGCGCGCGGCGACCTTCGTGCTGCCGTCGGGGCAGCGGCACTTCGTCGCGCGAATGATCTCCCGCGAGGACGAGGTCGCCCAGCTCCAGGGCTGGCTGCGCGACCTCTTGCTGCGCGAGATCCGCTTCCCCGTCACGTCTCGCTGAGCGTCGGCAGCGGGTACGTCGACACCCCCACGCGACGGCCGTCGGGGTCGCGCACGTAGCGGGTGTGTTCCGTCGCAGACTCCACCCGCACCCCCTGCGCCGCGCACCGCCGCTCGAAGTCCGCGCGCCCCTCGGGCGTCACCGCGAGCCCGAGAAAGTCCAGGGAGCCCGCCGGGGGCAGGGGCTCGTCGGTCGACGCGCACTCCAGCATCAACACCGCGCCACCGAGGTCGAGCCACACCGCGCGCTCGCCGTCGCGGCGCACCACCGCCAGCCCGAAGACCTCGCGCCAGAATCCCTCCGCGCGCGGGATGTCGCTGCAGCGCAAGGCGATGTGATGAACACGCATGGCGCGAGGGTAGCGCGTTGACGGGCCGTCGGGGCGGTTCGTAGAGTGCGCGCGTGTCAGACCCCACACGCTACGCGACGCTCACCGTGGAGTGCGCGCCCGACGACGCCGACCTCCTGCTCGGCCAGCTCACCCTCCTCGGCGCCGACGGCATCGAGCAGCGAGATGGCACCACGCTCACCCGGGGCGGCGCCCTCGGGGTGACCCTCATCGCGTGCTTCACCGACGAGTCCGCCGCCCACGCCGCGTGCGAGGAGCTGGGCGCGGCGCGGGCGGGGCGCGTCGACGTGCACGAGGGCGACGCGTGGCGCGACGCCTGGAAGGAGCACTGGCAGCCCGCCCACCTCACCGACCGCGTGGTGGTGATCCCGAGCTGGACCACCTACGCGCTTGGCGAGGGCGAGATCGCGTTGCCGCTCGATCCCGGCCGTGCCTTTGGTACCGGGCAGCACGCGAGCACCCGGCTCGCGGCGCGGGCCATCGAGCGCCACCTCGCGGCGCGGTCCGAGGCGGTGATCGTCGACCTGGGGTGCGGCTCGGGGATCCTCTCCTTCGTCGCGCTGCTGCACGGCGTACCCGCGGCGGTGGCCTGTGACATCGACGACGAGAGCATCGTCTCGGTGCGCGAGAACGCCGAGCCCCTGGGGCTGCTCCCGCGCATCGACGCCCGCGTCGGCGGATTCGACTGCGTGCCCGAGCGCGCGACGCTGGTGGTCGCGAACATCGAGGCCGTGGTGCTCGTGCCCCACGCCGGCGAGGTCGCCGAGAAGGTGCTGCCCGGCGGGCGGCTGATCCTGTCGGGCATCCTCGTGACCCAGCGCGACGAGGTCGTGCGAGCCTACGAGGCCCTGGGCTTCGCCTTCGACCGCGCCGAGGTCGAGGGCGACTGGACCGCGCCGGAGTTCCTGCGGCCGTGAGCGAGCGCGCGCTCGTCGACGATGCCTCGCTGCGTCTCGACGACGTGACCCTCACCGGCGATCGCGCGCACCACCTCGCGCGGGTCTCCCGGGTGCGCCCGGGCGAGCGCGTCACCCTCTTCGACGGCGCGGGCTACGAGCGCGACGCCGAAGTCATTCGCGTCGATGCGCGGGCGGTCGCGCTGCGTTGCGTGTCGCCCCGGCGGGCCGGGGTCACCGCCGACGCCGCGAGGGTCACCTGGCTGCAGGGCGTGCCGAAGGGCGACAAGCTTGAGACCATCGCGCGGCAGGCCACCGAACTCGGCGCGTGGCGCTTCGTGCCCGTGTGGACCGCGCGGTCAGTGCCGCGAGAGCGCCCCGACCGGGCGGTGACGCGCCACGAGCGCCTGCTGCGCGTCGTCGAAGAGGCCGCCCGGCAGTGCCACCGCGCCGATCTCCCCGAGGTGCTCCCGGCGTGTGACCTCGCCACGGCCCTCGCGCTGGCACCCGCGGGCGCGCTCAAGCTCCTGGCGTGGGAGCGTGCGGCGCGGCCCCTGGGCACGCTCCCGGCGCCGGGGGAGGGCGGGGTGACCGTGCTCGCGGGGCCCGAGGGGGGCATCGCCGACGAGGAGGCCGCTCGGGCGGAGTCTGCGGGATTTCTCCCGATCTCGCTGGGCCGTAGGATCTTGCGCGCGGAGACGGTGGCGCCGGCCCTGCTTGCGGTGCTGTCGGCGCGTTGGGGCGACCTCGGCGCCGCGGGCTGATCGTCGCGACGTCGCGCGTGCTTCGTTGACACCGCGGCGGTCTCCTTGCGATCTTCACAGACCGCCCGCCAATGTCGATCCTCTCCGCGCTGCTCACGCAGGACAAGGTCGTCACGCCGAGGAAGATCGACGAGGCGATCCAGCGTCAGGTCATCTCCGGCGGCGACTTCGAGACCAACCTCCTGGAGGTAAACGCTCTCGCCGAGGACTGCCTCGCGGGCTACGCCGCGCTCATCCGGGGGATGCGCCCTGCCCGCCGCGTCGAGGTGGTCGAGGCCGACCTCGCGCTGGTGACGCAGGCGCCCCGCACGGTGCTCGAGGCCATCGGCGCGTTCCCGCTCCGGGTCGAGGCCGGGGTCGCGCTGGTGGCGGCGTCGGAGCCCCTGAGCGATGACGCGCGGGTGGCGCTGGAGCGCGCCCTGGGCGTGGCCGTCGAGGCGCGCTACGTGTGCCCCGCGCGCGTGGCCTGGGCGCAGCACCACCACTACGACACCCCCCTCCCGGCCCGCACCCGACGGCTCATCGAGCGGCTCGCGGGCCTTGATGCGGGCGCGCTGCCGACCCTGAGCGCGGCGTCGTTGCCGGCGCACGTGCTCCATCACGGCGCCGACACCTCCTCGGCGCTGGCCATGCTGGAGGCCGCGCTGCGCGACGACGACGAGCCCCGCGCGCCCTCGCTCCCGGCGCCGCCCATCCCGCCCGCGGCCGACCCCTTCGCCGAGCCGACCAGCCGTCCCGCCGCGCCCGCTTCGGCTCCGCCCCGCATGACCCTGCGCGTCGGCGGAGCCCGCTCGATGCCGCCCAACGAGCCGCCGTCGACGCGCCCGCTGCCCCCGGCGCTGAGCGTTGACGCGCTGGTCTCGCTGCGCGCCGCGCGCGTGCCCGACACGCGCGACCTGCTGACGGGCGAGCGACACCTGGACCTCACCGAGGCGCGCAAGGCCCTCGCCGAGGCCACCGATCGCGAGGGCGTGGTCGACGCGCTGCTCGACCATGCGTCACAGAGCTTCGCGTACGTCGCCCTCTTCGCGCTGCACCAGGACGAGGTCTCGGGCCTCGCGGCGCGCGGAGACGGCCTCGTCGGCGCGCCCCTGCGCGCGCTCGGATGGACCGCGACGCCCGGCACGGCGATGGACCGCGCGCGCCGCGACGGCGTGGTGGTCCGCGCGGCGCCCGTCGGGGCCGACCGCGAGGTCGCCGCGGCGCTGCAGCGACCGACGGACGCGTCGCCTCGGGTGTTTCCGCTGCGGCTGCGGTCCAAGGTCGCGCTGCTGCTCTGGGCCGACGACGTCGAGCGCGCGCCCTCCGACGCGGCGGTGACCGCGCTGGAGGCGTTCCTCATGGAGTGTGCCGCGGCCTTCGCGCGGCTGATCCTGCAGAAGAAGCGCGCGTCGCGCCCGCCCGTCGGGCTGTCGTCGTCGCCGTCGTCGCTCGCGCCGGTGTCGTCGCCGTCGCAGCGCCCGTCGATCCCCTCGGTCGAGGCCCGCGCCGCAGCCCTTCGCGCGGCGGTGCTCACGGGCGAGCGTCGCGCCTCCACGACGCCGCGCGCGCCCGAACCCCGGCGCAGCGTCGCGCCCGGCGCGGCGCCCATCGAGGCGCCCGACCCCGCCCGCCTCGTGGCCGCGCTGGTGGCAGGAGGCCCCGCCGCCGCCCCGGCCGAGCGCGCGCTCCTGGAGCTCGGCGACGCCGCCCTGGCGGCCCTCTTTCGGCAGTTCCCCGGGCCCCACGGGGTCATTCGTGCGGACGTCTCCTCGAAGCTCCCCGTGGCGTCGGAGCAGGGGCCTGTGCTGCGGGCCGTGGTCGCGCACGGCGTCGCGGCGGTGCCGCGGCTGCTCGCGGCGGTGGGTGACCCCGACCCCGATCGGCGCTTCTGCGCGCTGCTCTGCCTCGCCGAGGTGGTGCACCCGAGCGCGATCCCGAGCCTCACGGCGCTGCTCACCGACGCCGATTACCCGACCCGCATGGCGGCCATCGAGGCGCTGCGAAACTATCGGAACTTTCCAGAGTTTTCGGCGGTGTGGACCCCGCTCCGGGCGGCCATTCGCGACCCTCGCGCCAGCGTCGACGCGCGTCGGGCCGCGGCGCACGCGGCGGGCGAGCTGCGCGACAGCGGCGCGGTCACCGCCCTGGTGGCGACGCTCACCGAGCGCGACGCCTCCCTCGTCGCCGCCGCGCGCCGCGCGCTGGTGGTGCTCACCCGACAAGACTTCGGCCTCGACGTCCCGCGCTGGGTCGCGTGGTGGGACACCGCGGCGACCCGTCACCGCGTGGAGTGGCTGATCGACGCGCTCACGCACAGCGACGCCACGGTCCGCCACGAGGCCTCCGAGGAGCTCAAGCGCCTCACCGGCCAGGTCTTCGGGTACTACTTCAACCTCCCCCGCAAGGAGCGCGAGCGGGCGCAGCAGAGCTACCTCGCGTGGTGGCACAGCGACCCCGAGCGCGGCGCACGTCGCGGGGAGTGAACGCCGCCCCACGCGGGCCGTGTCTCAGCGCCCACGGGCGCGACGCCGCGGGGTGGGGGGGTTCTTCGCGACGGCGCGCGCGGCACAATGGCTGCTCTGCACCCGGGCATGATGCACGCCCTGTGGATGACCGTCCCCGCGGCCCTCGCGGTCAGCCTCTTCGTCGCGACCCTGCGGCTGCAGGGGTCACGGTGACTGGTACGTCGCGCCGATCTGCGCGCAGAACGCGCGCACCACGGTCACGTTGACGTTGGGCGCGGCGTAGACCCAGGAAACCAGGTCGATGCCCTGAAAGGTGCGGCGGCACCCGCCCACGCGGCCCGCGCTCTGGCACGCCGCGCCCTGCTGCCAGTTGCTCGCCACCGAGCCGAGCTGCCCGCTCCGGCACGCGGTGTTCAGCGTGGCCTGCTGGTCGATGGTGAGCGTGGGGCTCTCGCTGCACACGTTGACGGTCGTGCCCGCCAGGGTCTGGGAGCCGTAGCAGCTCCCGCTCAGGGCCGAGGCGATGTCGCTGCAGCCCAGGGCGATCATCGCGATCGCGGTCAAGAAAGCGCGGTTCCTCATCGAAGCACCTCCGTTGGGCCGTGGAGCCTATCACCCGCCGCGAAAGGCGCCGCGAAAGAACCCCACCAGCGCGAAGCGCCGGCCTCGGGTGACCTCGGTGACGGCGTGCAGGAGCGACGCGGAGTACACCGCCGCCGCGCCCTGCGGGGTGTGCAGCAGCGCGCTGTACTCGGGAAGGTGAAGCCCGCCGCCGTCGTACGCGCCGGGGTTCAGGTTCACCGAGAGGGCGAAGCGGCGCGAGGCCACCGCGGGGTTGTCGTCGTCGCGGTGCGCGCCGAAGGCCCCGCGCGCGGAGGCGTCGTAGCAGCCCACGCGGTAGGCCTCGTGGTCGGTCACCGTGAAATGGAACGCGCGCAGCAGCGACGGTGCCACCCGTCGCGCGAGGCGCTCGGTGATCCACGCGTCGAGGGCGGGGTCGGAGATGACGTGGTCCTCGCGGCGCTTGATCGCGGCGTCGGTCCAGGTGTCGGCGCCGGCGGCGGTGCGGCCGGTGATGGCGCCGCGCTGATGGCCCTCGCGCGACCAGCGCTCGATGAGCGACGCGCACTCCTCGGGCGAGAACACCGCGGGAACGACCAGCACCGGGGCGGCGGGGCCCACCGCGACGGGCGCACCGCGGGCGCCGTCGAAGGCCCGCGCGGCACCATCGGGGTCGGCGGTCACCGCCGCGATCCGTCCCGCCGGGTCGAGGACCACCATCGCGGATGTGTCCCCCAGGCCCAGCGCGGCCGCGAGCGCGCCCTGGGCATCGACGAGCCAGGGCACCCGCGGGTCATCGTCGCCGGGCGTGTCGCAGACGACCATCGCGTCACGCGGGTCGTCGCGCCAGCGCACGCGCATCCCCTCCGCCGCCGCGCGGCTCCGGCACACGCACAGGATCACCGTGTTCCCCGCGAGGTCTGACAGCCGCAAGGGGCCCGTGGCGGCGCCGTGGAGGGTCACCGCGGGCGCGAAGTCCCCAGCGCCCAGCGGATGTGCGCGGGCCGCGGCCGTGACCTGCGAGACGCGCAGGCGCATCGCCGCGAGCGCGTCGCGGGGGTCGTCGAAGCCGCGGTCGGCGCTCCAGGCCGCGAGATCGTCGGGGGGCGCGCGGCCGGCTTCGTCGAAGAAGCGGGTGAGCACGTCCTCGTCAGGGAGCGTCGAAGGGGTAGAACGGCATGCCCGTCGGGCGCGCGACCACAGCGCGTCGGTACCCTCAGCGACGCGCGCGAAGTCGGCGATGTCGCGCGGGGCGAGGGACTCGGCCGAGAGGGTCACGCGCTGCAGCGTGGCCTCGTCGCGCATCCAGCGCGCGAGGTCCTCGGGGTGCGATCCGCGGTCGCGCAGCCAGGGGGTCAGCGCGTCGCCCTTGAGCAGCCCGCGTGCGCGTCGAAACCCTTGCAGCGCAGGGCGAAAGGCTTCCTCGTCGACGCGCTCGCCCCGGGCTCGGGCAAGGGCCAGCGCGTCGCGGCGCAGCCTCGCCCCCAGCAGCACCGCCGCGCGGTCGTCGTCGGGCAGCAGACGCACCTCGTCCACGAGGGCGCGGCAGAGGCGCAGCGGGTCCAGCGCGTGGGCGTCGTCGCTCATCGGCGCGCGAGGGTGCCACGCCCCGGGGGCTGTCGAAAACTGGACCCCTTCGCGCGGATCCGCAAAGGGACCGTTCGGGTCCTGCCAGGAGGCGCTGCGTGACTGTGAACTACCGATCCTCGTCCGACACCGCCGACGACCGCCCGGTCCTCGGAGGGACCGCAGAGAGCGCTCGCGCGCGCCGCGAGGTCGAAGGGGCCGCGCGTCACCAGCGCGCGCTCGAAGAGAGCGCCGGGGCCGACAGCGCGTCGCGCCGCACCGCCCTGCTCCGCGACGCCCTCACCCGCAAGGACCAGGAGATCCTCGCGCTCAAGGGGCAGATCGCCGCCCGCGAGCGCGCCGCGCAGGAGGCCCGCGAGGTCGCCGAGCGCCACCGACGCGAGCGCGCCGAACTCGACGACCGCCTACGGGCCGCCGCGCTGGTGGACCAGGAGCGCGCGCTGCTTGCGCGGTCCCTCGACGCCGCCCGTCGCGACGCCGCGCAGACGGCCGCCGCGCTGGTGGCGGCGGATGGAGTCGTGGCCGAGTGGCGCGCCGCCCTCGACACCGTCTCGCGCGAGCGCGACGAGGCCCGCCGCCAGGGCGCGGAGATGCACCGCACCGCGCAAGAGCTCCGGGCCGCGTGGGAGTCCCTGGAGCAGGACCGTCGCCGCGCCGCCGAGGTCCACGCCCAGGAGGTCGCGGCCCTTCGCGCGCAGCACGCCGCCGCCCTGGAGCAGCAGCGCGACGCCTATGAGCGCCTCCTCTCCGACGCCGCGCAGCGCACCGACGCCGTGCGCGACAGCCACACCCTCTCGATGCGCGAGGCCGCCGAGGCCCACGCCCAGGAGGTCGCCGCCGAGCGCGCCGCGCGCCTGCGCGCCGAGGAGTCTGCCGCCGCCGTGCTCGCGCGCCGCGACGAGGTCGAGCGCCGCAACGCCGAGGCCGACCGCAAGCTCGCGGAGTCTGACCGCGTGCACGAGGGCTACGCCCGTGAGCTCGACGCCCTGCGCGCGGCCCACGCGCGGGACCTCGACCAGCTCGACGCCGCCCGCGACGCGGCGATGGAGGCCGCCCGCGATGACGCCCGCGCCGACGCCCGTGCCGAGCTGCTCCACGAGATGGAGTCGCTGCGCACCGTGCTCGAGGAGCGCGACGCGCTGAGCGCGGAGCTCGACGTCACCCGCGACCGCTGTGCGCAGCTCGAGGCCCTCTGCACCGCGGCCGAGGAGTCGGCCCGCGACGCGCTGGCGCAGGCCACGCACCAGGAGTCCCGGGCCCGCGCGGAGATCGCCGAGGCCGTGGCCCGTGCCGAGACCCTGCGCGCGAGGGAGGTCACCGCGCTCCGCGACAACTCCGAGGCGGCGGTGGGTGAGCTCATCGAGGCCCACGCGTCGGCCCTCGCGGAGCTCAGCGAGGCCAGCGCCGCGGCGGTGGCCGAGCTCCGCGAGCGGGTCGCAGCCGAGGCCGCCCGCGCCGACGGGCTGCACGACGACCTGCAGCGCACGCGCGAAGCGCTCGGCACCTACGCGGCCGACTGCGCCGAGCGCCTCGACGCGGCCGAGCGCATGTCCGCCGAGGCCCGGGGCTACCGCGAGCGCATGACCCGGCGGCTCTCCGAGGCGGTGGAGCGCCTGCGGGTGGTCACCGAGTCCGCGCAGCGCGACGCCGACGCCATGGGCGGGGAGATCCGTCGGCTCACGGCCCTCGTGGGGCGGCTCACGGCCCGGGTGGTGGTGCAGTCCGCGCGCACCACGGCGATCGCCCGGGGGGCGGTCTCGCCCGAGGGCGACGACCTCGACGACGCCATCACCCGCATCGCCGACGACCTCCCCGACCCCGTCGCGACGGCGCTCTGGGACGCTCGCGACGAGCTCCTGCGCCGCGCGGTGCACTCCTCCGCTCCCTGCTGACCCGCGGTTACCTCTTTACGCGGGCGCGCGGGATGGTTAGTCCGCCGGGCACCATGTCGCAGGAGAGCCATCATTTCCAGGCCGAGGTCAGCCAGGTGCTGCACCTCGTGATCAACTCCCTCTACAGCAACCGCGAGGTGTTCCTTCGGGAGCTCGTCTCGAACGCCAGCGACGCGCTCGACAAGCTGCGGTTTCAGTCCCTGCAGGCGCCGTCGCTCCTCGGGGATGACCCCAACCTCCGGCTGCGCATCAGCTACGACCGCGAAGCGGCGACGCTGACCCTCGCCGACAACGGCATCGGGATGACCCACGACGAGGTGGTGGAGAACCTCGGCACCATCGCGCACTCGGGCTCGAAGAAGTTCCTCGAGGCCGTGAAGGCCCGGGGCGAGGGCTCGGACGTGAGCCTCATCGGGCAGTTCGGCGTGGGCTTCTACTCGGCCTACCTCGTGGCCGACCGCGTCGAGGTGATCACCCGCGCGGCGGGGCAGGCCGAGGCGTGGCGCTGGGCCTCCGCGGCGGGTGACAGCTTCACCGTCGAACCCGCTGTGCGCGACGAGCGCGGCACCTCGGTGATCCTCCACCTCCGCGAGGACCAGAAGGACTACCTCGACACCTGGCGCCTGCGGGAGCTGATCCAGAAGTACTCGGATTTCGTGGGCTATCCCATCGAGCTCCAGCAGGAGGTGGAGACGAAGGAGGGCGAGGAGCCCACCCCTCCGGCCTTCGAGACCGCGAACCGCGCGAGCGCGCTGTGGCAGCGGCCGAAGTCGGAGATCACGAAGGAGCAGTACGAGGAGTTCTTCAAGCACCTCACCCACGGCGACGAGCCCGCGGCGTGGACGCACTTCAAGGTCGAGGGCAACCAGGAGTTCGCGGGGCTGCTCTACGTCCCCAAGACCGCGCCCTACGACATTGATGTTCCGGGCGAAAAGCGCCGCGGCCTGCGGCTCTTCGTGAAGCGCGTCTTCATCATGGACGACTGCGACGCGCTGCTCCCTACCTGGTTGCGCTTTCTGCGCGGGGTCATCGACAGCGACGACCTCCCGCTCAACGTCTCCCGCGAGACCCTGCAAGACAGCGCCATCGTGCGCGGGATCAAGAAGCAGGTGACCCGCAAGGCCCTCGACCTCCTCGCCGACATCGCGAAGGACAACCCCGAGGACTACCGCGGCGTCTGGCAGAACTTCGGCCGCGTCCTCAAGGAGGGCGCCCACCAGGAGTGGGAGCACCGCGAGCGCCTCGGCGAGCTCATGCGCTTCGAGACCTCGCACGGCGACGGCCTCTGCTCCCTCGCCGACTACGTCTCGCGCATGAAGGAGGGGCAGCCCGCGATCTACTACCTCCTGGGCGAGTCGAAGAAGGCCGTGGCCTCGTCGCCCCACCTGGAAGCCCTGCGCGCCAAGGGCTTCGAGGTGCTGCTGCTCACCGACTTCATCGACCAGTTCGTGATCGACGCGCTGCGCGAGTACAAGGGCAAGAAGCTCGCGTCGGCCATGGACGCCGACCTCTCCCTCGGCGCCACCGAGGAGGAGAAGCAGGAGCGCAAGGGCGTCGCCGAGGCCCTGGGCTCCCTCTTCGCCCGCGCCACCGCCGTGCTCACCGGCCGCGTGAAGGAGGTCCGCGCGTCGGACCGCCTCACGGATTCGCCCGCGTGCCTCGTGACCCCGCCGGGCGGGCTCAACCCCGCGGTGGAGCGTGTGCTGCGCGCGCACGGGCGCGACGTGCCGGACGTGAAGCGCATCCTCGAGGTGAACCCCACGCATCCCCTCATTCAGGGGATTCAGGCGCGCCTGGAGAAGAACGGCGATGACCCCCAGGTGGGCGAGTGGATCGAGGTCCTCTACGACCAGGCGCTGCTCACCGAGGGCGCGCCCATCGAGGATCCGCAGCGCTTCGCGAAGCGCCTCACCGCGCTGCTCCAGCAGGCCGTGAACGGCTGACCCCGCGTACGCCGCGGTGTACAACCGCGCGATGGAACCCCCTGCCGACGGCGCCCTCCTGCACGCGCGATCCGTCTGGGACGCCGCCCCCTTCGTGCGGCACCTCGGCGCCACCCTCGACGCGGCCGGTGACGGGCGCGCCGAGAGCTCGGTGCGCCTCGCGCCGGAACTCCTGCAGCAGAACGGCTTCGCGCACGCCGGGGTCATCGCGACGCTCGCGGACCACACCGCCGCCGCCGCCGCGGTCTCTGCGTACGACGTGCCCCGCGGGGTGCTGAGCATCGAGTTCAAGGTGAACCTCCTGAAGCCCGCGGTGGGCGCGTCGCTGCGCTGCGTGAGCGCAACGCTCCGCGCGGGGCGCACGATCGCGGTCGTCGAGTCGGAGGTCTATGCGGTGTCGGAGGGGCGCGAGGCGCTCTGCGCGAAGGCCACCGTGACCCTCGCGGTCGTCGCGCCCGCGTAGGCGGCGAAGGGACTCGGTGGGGTTCAGGCGAAGAAGCCCGTGTCGCGGGTCTCCACGAGGAGCGCGCGGAGCACGTCGAGGTCGAGGTCCGCGAGGCGCTTGAAGCGCACGCAGCTCTTGCCGATCTTCGCCTTCGGGAGGCGATCCTTGTAGCGCTCGGCGACGTAGCCGCGCTCGTCACCCGCGCAGGCGTAGAGCGAGACATACTGCGCGTTGCTCGCGACGCCGACCCTGAACCAGTCCCCCTCGCGGCCGCTCGCGTAGCGGTAGTGGAACGGGCCATAGGCGAGCATGCCCGCGCAGAGAAAGGGCGTGAGGGTCGGCACGGTCTCGCGGATCAGCGCGTCGAGTTGCACGAGGTCAGAACGTCGCGGTTCGGCGAGGGCGGCGAGGTACGCCTCGGGGGTCGTGGCGGTGGTGGCCTGTCCCTTCATCGTCCGGGTCGTACGCGACGCATCGGCGCCGGGGCCACTTTCGCGCGCGCCGCGCACCGCCCGCGTGCGCCGAACGCGGCGTCACCCGCCCGTGGTGCGCAGCGCCGCGCGCGGACCTCCCGTCGGAGGGCGCAAGGCGCGACGCGTGTGTCCGCCCGTGCGCCGCGGACCTCCGGGGCGTTGGCCCGACGAACACGATCCCGGTTGAACCCGAGCGCCCCCGCGCGACATCGTAGAGAGATGCGCCGCGCACGCCTCGCCTTCGCCCTCGTCTGCTTCGGCTGCAGTTCGTCGCCCACGCCCGCCACCGACGCCGCGCCGGATGACGTGATCGACGCCGCGCGCGCCGACGCGTCTGCTGACGTCGCCCAGACCGACGCGCCCCCCTCGGCGCTCCCCTGGGTCGAGCCCGCGACGAGCGTCGTGGTGGAGCCCGGCGTGCGCCGCGAGGTGTTGCTCATCGACGCGCCCGCGCCGCCGCCCAACCCCACCACGAACACCCCTACGCCGTCGCAATACAACCGCGTGCAGGTGCTGCGCTACCGCGTCGACGCCACCCCCGCGCGGGCGGCGCGGGCGGTGATCATCGCGATGCCGGGCTTTCTCGGCGGCGCCGGGAGCTTCGACCCCATGGCGAGGGCCATCGTCGCCCGCAGCGCGACGGGCGAGGCCCCGGTGGAGGTGTGGGCGGTTGACCGCCGCGCCAACCTCCTCGAAGACCTCCGCGGGATGCACACCGCCGAGCGGCTCAACGACCCCGAGATCGCCGCGCGGTACTACAACGACCGCGACCTCTCCATCGGCGACCGCAGCTTCAGCGATCCGACCGCGGCCACCGATCCCTCCCTCGCGTACATGAGCGAGTGGGGCCTCGCGAGCACGCTCAACGACCTCCGCGCGGTGATCAACCGCGTGCCCAACCCCCGGGAGCACGTGGTGCTCATGGGACACTCCCTCGGCGCGAGCATCGTCGAGGCCTACGCGGCCTGGGACTTCGATGGCACCCCGGGCTACCGCAGCATCGCGGGCCTCGCGCTGGTCGACGGTGTGGCCGGGGGCGGCGACGCGAGCGAAGACGCCTGGCGCAACGGCGCGGCCACGGGGATCCCGGGTGTGGGCAGCGTCGGGGTCACCGCGCTGCGGGCCATGGGTCCGCGGTACTTCGCCCTGCCCATCCTCGGTCTGCGCGCGCTGTGGGTCTCCGAGATCGTCGCGCGGCGAGCGTTGCAGAGCCCCGACGCGGTGGTCGAAGACCGCGCGCGAGACAGCGTGTTTCGGCTGCTGCTCGGGGTGTCGCCGGTGCCGGCGATGACCAACGCCGCGGCGCTGGGATTCGCCTTCGACGACCGCTCGTGCCCGCTGGCCTTCGCGCGCATGAGCTGCGGCACGGCCACGGGGGGCGCGGTCGGTGACCGCCCGAACCCCTTCGCCATGGGCGAGACCCTCTCGGCCCCCACCGACAGCCGCGCGACCTACCGCTGGACCGACGCGCCCGCCGTGAGTCCGCGGGAATTCAGCTCCATTCGCAGCACCGCGCGGGCGTGGACGGCGACGCCGTCGAACTTCTCCGAGTGGTACTTCCCGGCGCGGCTCACCACCGACGTCGCGGCCCTGGGCAACCTCCGACTCGCGGCGAACTCGTGGCAGGTGCAGAACGGCATTCGCGCGATGCACGGGGCGGACATCGACGTGCCCGTGCTCGGCATCGCCACCGCCCTCGTCGGTCGTGCGAGCGCGTACGACCGCGTGCGCGACCGGGTGTCACCCACCCTCGGCATGGACCTCCCCAACGCTGGCGCCGCCCGCGCCACCGAGGTGGCCTACCGCGCGACCTTCGTGCCGCGCATGACGCACATCGACCCGCTCAGCGGCGACGGCGACAACCCCGACAACCCCGTGCCGGGCGACGTGCTCACCTTCGCCACGCGGGCCACCCGCGGGGCCGTCACGCCCACGCCCTGAGCGTCTCAGCGCGCGGGGCAGAGGGCGATGTCGTCCACCAGGAGGTGACCCCACGCGCCGAGGCTGAGGTCGGTGAGGCGGACGCGCGCGCTGCGTCCGCGCCAGGGGCGCACGTCGATGGCGACATCGTGCAGGGCCTCGCTGTTGGCGCCGCGGGTCACGGCGACCTGCGCGCCGTCGACGAGCAGCTCGACGCCCACGTCGGTGCCCCCGCCGCCGCCGATGCGCACGCGGAGGTGATCTTGATCGACGGTGAAGGGCGGCGAGGTGGCCGAGCCCGTGGCGCCGTCCGAGACCTGCGGGTGAAAGGTGTTCACGAACCAGGTCCCGCGGTAGCCCGTGATGGTGGTCTGCGCGCGGGTGGGGCCTGCGGCCACGCCTTGCGCGAAGGCCAGTCCCTCCAGCGACCAGCCGGGCAGTCGGCGGTCTTCGAAGTCGTAGAGGGTGCGGCAGCCCGTCGGGCGGTCATTGCGAGGACCGCCGTACAGCGGCACCAGCGCGGTGTGCGCGAGCCAGTTGGTGAAGCGCACCGAGCCGGGGGTGCCGACGTGATCGACGTCGGTGAA
>JBILLI010000470.1:0-6117 GCA_044376155.1 Polyangiales bacterium | reverse complement strand
ACGGACGTCATCTCGGAGCTCAGAGGTCATCAGAACACCCCTGCGCTGATCTACGTGAGCACGTCGCGCAGCGCATCGGGTGAGAGCACCTGCGTCTTTGGCAGCCGCACGGTCTTGCTCTCGCCCGCGGCCGCGTCCATCCCGGTCATCTTCACCCAGTACGCACATCGTCGGATCACCAGCTGCTCGACGGTGTGCTCGACGCTTTCGTCGACGTTCTCTGGCAGCAGGAGCACCACCAGCAGGTGCGGCACATGCGCGGGCGCACGCAGCGCGTCGTAGTGGTCGATCTTCAGGGTCCACGACACGTACTCGTCGTGCTCCAGGTCCTGCTGGCTTGTCGCCTTGAGCTGGATGTCGACCTTGGGACGCGCGACCGCCCCGCCGCCCACCGTCGTCGCCGCGCCGACCGTCGCATCGACGCAGCCGTGGTCCTGCGTCCAGCTGCCGACGGAGAACCCGCCGCTCGCCGCGACCGCATGCAGGTAGGCCTTGCTGATCTCCTCCTGTCGCTGCTCGGGCGTCACCGCGGTATGGAAAGCGCGACCCAGCGCTCGGGTCAAGCCGCGCCCACGGCCGTCATCCCGATGCGGACCTCGGCCTGCGCGTGAAATGCTCCACGGAGCACCGACCGCGGAGCGTTCACGCGGGGCCAGCGCCGCGTCGGGATCACTCGTAGACCCCGTCGAGCCGCCATACGCCCGCGGCGCGGTCGAAGCCCACGAGGTAGATCCCGCCGTCGTCGAGCTCCACGTCCCAGCCCTCGTGGTCGAAGACGTCGCCCCACCACTGGCCGTCGACGCGCCACGGCCCGCCGCACGCGCGCACCGCGCCGCGCACGTCGCCCGCGGCCATCCAGGTGATGCGCCCCGCCTCCACGGCGACGTCGGCGTCGCGCGGCGGGCGGTACACGTGCAGCGCCATCAGGGGAATGGACTCCGTGGGCATCGCCCCCTCCCGCGGCGCCCGCGGCGGGTCAAAGGTCGCCACGGCCACGGCGTAGGGGCGGTGCGTGTCGGGCGCCACGGGCGCGCCCACGCGGTCGCTCCCCACCAGCGCGGTGAGCTTCGTGAGGGTCAGCGCGAGGCGCTCGGGCGCGGGCCCCGGCGGATCAAAGAGCCCGAGCTGCACCGGACGCACCGGCCGCGGGATCGCCGTCACCCGCACGCCCCGCACGGCGTCGATGGTGGGCTGCGACTCCAGCGAGGTGCGCGCCACGCGCAGCAGGGTGGCGACGTCGCGCGTGGGCGCCACCACCGAGAGCGTGCGCTCGTCGATCACCCCCGAGGCCAGCGGCAGCGCGAGCACCATCCCCCCCACCGCGAGGGAGCGGCACGCGAGGCGCGACACCAGCGCGTCGAGCACGCGGCGCAGCGCGAAGAGCAGCGCGTCGACCTCCTGCACCTCCCAGTCGAGGTCGAGGGACTCGACGAAGCGCGCGGTCAGCGCGTCGGGCACCAGCGCGCGGGGGTCGTCGCCCTGCGCGAGGCGCACGACCGCGGCCGCGTCGTCGCCGTAGCGCAGCGCCACCTCCGACGCGGGCAGCGCCGCCAGGGCCCGCGTGGTCTGCACGCCGAGCAGCGCGAGGGCGCCGCGGAACTCATCCGTCAGCGGCATCGCCGCCAGGGGCACGCGGGCCATGTACAGCCCCTCTTCCCCCGAGGGCACCACGGTGACCCCGCCGCGCTGCCGCGAGGCCATGGCCGCCACGCCCTTGTTCGACGCGACCCCCACCGAGACCCGCAGCCCCACGCGCCGCGCGGCCTGCGCGAGCTGCGACGCGAGGGCGGCCTCGCTCTCGTGCATCCGCATGAGGTCGGCGACGTCGAGCCACACGCCCTCCTCACACGCCTCCAGCCGCGCGCCCACCGAGGCCGCCGCGTCGACCAGCGCCGCCCGCGCCGCGCGCATCGCCTCCGCGGACCACCCCCGCAGCGCGACCTCGGGCGCCACCGCCACGGCCTCGTGCCCGGTCATCCCCACGCGCACGCCCTCGGCGCGCGCGGGCGCGGTGCACGCGATCACCCGCTGCCCGCGCTGCACCGAGGAGAGCGACGCGCCCGTGGCCTGCGACGCGTCGAGCACGGCCACGGGGCGCTGCGGGAGGTCGGGCTCCACGCGCACGTAGGCCAGCAGCGGGAGGTCGTGCGGGCGCACGAAGGCCAGGCGCACGCGCTCACCCTCCGAACGGGATGGGCCCATCCCCCGCGGCGCCCCCGCGGCGGCGCAGCACCACCAGCTCGCCCTGCACGGCGTCGAGCAGCCGTCGGCCGGTCCAGAGCGCGCGACGTCGCCGCGCCGCGAGGGACACCGCCGCGAAGGACCCGGGCTCCCCCGCGCCCCGATCGCCCACCACGAGCAGGGTGGTGTGCGCCTGCGTCGCGCGCTGCGAGAGCCGCGCCCACGCCGACGCGGGCACCCGCTCGCGCACGCCCACGAGGTACAGCGCCGCCATCGCGAAGCCCCCCGCGTCGAGGATCAGGTCGGCGCTCTGCAGCGCCGCGAGCATGGTCTTGGGGCGCACCCAGAGCACCCGCGCGCGCTCGTCGGCGTGGAGGTCGGTGGGGTCGAGCGCGTCGGCGGCGTCGATGAGGGCCGAGGGCTCCCCGCGGTGCGTCGCCCGCGCGAGCAGCCGCAGCGTGAGGGCCATGCGCCCCGAGGAGCGCACCCCGGTGAGCGACACGATGCGCCCCCGGGGCAAGCCCCCATCGAGCGCCGCGTCGAGCGCCGCGAGGCCCGTGGGGATGACCGTCGGTCGCCCCGCGGACTCCCCCGGACGCACCACCAGCCCGACCTGGCTCGTCGCCTCGCGCAGGGTGCTTCGCGCCAGGGCGAGGCGGTCGACGTTGTGCAGCACCGACATCGCAACGTCCCACCGTGACTGATCATGCGTTCAGTTTCAAGCCTCGAACCCGCTGTTTTCACACCGGGACCGCGAATCGTGGGCCCTCCTACGACCGCCCCGGAGCTCCAGGGCGGTGCGCGCCGCGGGGTCTCTGGCGTACAACTCCGCCGCCCATGAGAGCGCTGCTGCCCCTCGCCCTGCTCACCGCCTGCGCGAGCACGCCCCCCGTCACCACCACCCTCCCCCCGGCGAGCACGCCGCCGCCCGCGAGCACCTCTCCCCCCGGCGACGGGCAGGACGAGGTCCGCGCGCTGCTCACCGAGGCCCTCACGCCGCAGCTCTGCCCGCGGCTGCTGGGGTCGTTCCTGGGGCTGCCGGGCGAGAGCGACCTGCGCGGTCCGGCGTCGGGCACGGTGGCCTCGGTGGGGCGGTGGTGGATCCGGAGCTGCGAGGCGCGGGTCGAGCGCGGACGTCTCTCCCTCGCCATCGGCGGCTCGGGCTGGACCTGGGTCGACCGCGAGAGCGACGGATTTCGCGTGCGGCAGTACCTCCTCTTCGACGCCAGCGCCTCCCTCGGCGCGGACGTCTCCGTGGGCTACGACCGCGCCACCCGCATCGCGTCGCTCTGGATGACCCCGGCCAACGGCGTGCAGGCGCAGATCACCCCGCGGGGGATGGTGAGCGCCGAGGCCACGGGATTCTTCTCGACCATCCTCGGCGGCGTGGCCGCGCTCACGGGCACCACCGTGAGCGACCGCGCGCGGGTGCAGGCAGGGGAGCTCGGGTCGACGCAGCTCCGCGAGCGCCTTGCGGGGGGCTTCACCATGACCGTCGCGCTCGACACCCACCAGGTGGACTTCATGGTCGGCGCGCTGCAGCGGGGGGAGGTCCCGCAGCGACCGTATCCCGCTGCGGGAGAGGGCGTCTGGCTCATCAACCAGCGCAGCACGGTGTGGCCCGGCGGGCTCGACGTGGTGGGTCCGCTGGACCTCTCCGCGGGCCCCCTCACCCTCGACGTGACCCTCGAAGAGGGCGACGGCGCGGTGATCCAGGCCGCGTGCAGCGAGGACCTCGGGCGCTACTTCGACGCCCGCCTGCGCGACCCCAGCGCCACGCCCGCGGCCCCGCGGTGGACCCCCATCGCGACGCTCCGCGCGGGCACCGCGACGCAGTCCCTCGCCCTCCCCAACGCGCTGCCCGAGGGCAACGGCTGCCAGGCCCTGCTCACCCTCTCGCCCCCCGCCGGGAGCACCCTCCCCGCGCGGCTGCGCTACCGCGTGATGCCCCGCGCGGGCGCGCCCTCTCGCCCGAGCACAGCCCGCCCGGCGACCACGGCTGCGCCCACGCGACGGGTGCGCGTGCAGCTCGTGGGGGTGACCGTGCGACCGGACAACGCCAGCGGCCGCGCGTGGGACCTCATCGGCGGCGAGGCCGACGTGCTCGTGCGCACCGCGAGCGTGCCCATGGGCCGCGAGATCGACCGCACCCCCGTGGCCGAGGACCACAACACCGCGACCTTCTCCCGCTGGCTCCCCTCGGCCTTCGCGCTGCCCCAGGACCTCCCCCTGCGCTTCAGCGTCTTCGACGACGACAGCACCACCGAGGAGCTCATCGGCACCGCCGACCTCGAGGCCAGCGCGGTGCCCGACGCCACGGGGGAGCTCACCCTGCCGGTGCGCACCACCGGCGCGGTGCCCGTGCAGACCGGCACGCTCCGCCTGCGCATCGAGGCGCTGCCGTAGGGTCTGCTGCTACGATCCCGCCATGGTCTTCGCCGCCCAGCCTCCACGCCCCGCGCGGGTATGGGACGACCCCCGGATCATCTTCCCCGACGAGTCCACCTGGAACGCGCTCTCCCCCGCCGCGCAAGAGGCCGTGCTGGAGCGCATCGAGGCGACGCTCGACGAGTACCGCGAGGCGATGTCCGAGGGGACCCGCCACGTGAAGCGCAAGATGGGCGCGGCGCTGGACCTCGACGCGCACTTCCGCCGCGCGGGCCGACGGGTCTACATCGGCTCGGAGCTCGCGGTGCTCTACCCGGGTGAGTCGGTGATCGTGCCCGACGTGCTCGCGGCGCTCGACTGCGACCCCGACTACGAGCCCGAGCGCTGGATCGTCCCGCACGAGAAGCGCGGCATCGACCTGGTCATCGAGGTCCGCAACCTCGGCAAGAAGCACAAGGACCTCGTCGAGAACGTGCGCGACTACGCCCGGGTGCGCATCCCGGAGTACTTCAGCTACGACTGCCGACGCGGGCTGCTCCGGGGATGGCGGCTGACCGAACCCGGCGCGCAGACCTACCTCCCCATCGTGCCGCAGCGAGGGACGCTGCACTCCAACGTGCTCGGCCTCGACCTCGCCGTCGTCGACGCGCGCCTGCGCTTCTTTCAAAGCGAGTCGATGGTGCCTACCGAGGCCGAGCTCGTTGCGCGCCTGCAGCGCGTGGTCGACGAGCGCAACGACGCGCTCACCGAGTCTGAGCGGCAGCGCGCCGAGTCTGAGCGGCAGCGCGCCGACGTCGTCGACCGGCTCGCGAGGGTGCAGACCTCCCTCGCGCGCACGGTGCTGGAGCTGTGTCGACTCCGCGGGCTCGCGCTCACCGAAGACCAGCGCGCGCGCGTGCTCACGGAGACCGAGGCCGAAGCGCTGGCGACCTGGGCCGAGCGCGCCGCCACCGTCGACGCCGCCGAGAGCCTCTTCGCGTAGCGCGGCTCAGCGCAGGCGGCCGGTGAGCGCGTCGGCGCGGAGCTTCCAGACCATGCCGATGGCCTCGGCGAAGATCTTTCGAGACATCTTCGACTTGCCCGCGCGGCGGTCGACGAAGGTGATGGGCACCTCGGTGACCCGCATCCCGCGGCGCAGCGCGCGGTAGGTGAGCTCGATCTGAAACGAGTACCCGTTGCTCTGCACGGCGTCGAGGTCGATGGCCTCCAGCGCGCGGCGGGTGAAGGCCTTGAAGCCCGACGTGAGGTCGCGCACCGACACCCCGAGGATCGTGCGGGAGTACAGGCTCCCGCCCTTGGAGAGCACGTGCCGACCGAGGCCCCACCCCTCCACCCCGCCACCGGGGATGTTCCGCGAGCCGATGATCACGTCGCCGCCCGCGTCCACTGCGCGGAGGAAGTCCGGCACGTACTTCGGGTCGTGGGAGAGGTCGGTGTCCATCTCGAAGACCACGTCGTAGTCGCGCGCCAGCGCCCAGCGAAAGCCCTGGAGGTACGCCGTGCCCAGGCCCAGCTTGCCGGCGCGGTGCATCACCTGAATGCGCGGGT
>JBILLI010000468.1:0-6140 GCA_044376155.1 Polyangiales bacterium | reverse complement strand
CCCCGCTGCGCCATGTGGGCGAGCAGCGCGAGGAAGTTCCTGCTCATCAGGGGCTCGCCGGGGCCGCTCACGCCGATGCTCAGGAGCGTGGGGAGCCACGTCTCCAGCTCCTCGCGGCGGCGGTCGGTGAGCTCGCCGTACCGCCCCTCGGGGCCGACGCAGAAGCCGCAGGTGATGTTGCAGTGCGAGGCCACGCCGACGACGACGTCCAGCGGGCGCGCGGTGAGCACGTCGCGGCCCTCGCGGAGCTCGTCGAGCAGACGGCGGCGGTTCTCGCGCGGCTCGTCGGGCAGGTCGGCGTCGCGGCGCAGCAGGAGGTCCGCCCCGCGGTCTTCGACGCCCATGATCACCCGGCACATCGGGCGGCAGTGACGGCTCGGCCCGCCGCCGCGCATCTGCCGTCGCATGCGGCGCAGCAGCGGGCTGTTCCAGAGGGCGTCGAGGGTGACCTCCTCGTTGTCGACGCTGAACCAGTTCGCGAGGCCACGGGCCTGGGCGCGCGCCTCCATCGCCCGCACCTCGGCGACCTCGAGCCCGAGCACCTCGGCGGCGTCACGCTCGGCCACGGCGTTGTCGACCCACGACAGCGCGCACGGGACCGGGTGCATGATCGGCTCGGTGATGCTCAGCGAGGTCCACGGCGCGACGCAGAGCACGTCGGGGATCCCCAGGGCCCCGCGGTCGGCGCGCACCCCCTCGGCGTGGGGGCGGTGCGAGACGTCGCGCTGCGTCGCCTGCGATTGCAGCGCGAGCACGTCGCTCGCGGTGAGCGGGGTGACCGACGCGGGGGCGGCGGCGCCCCGGAGTTCCATCGCGCAGCGGGCGCGCCACGCGCAGGCGTCGCAGCGCGCGTCGAGGGGGGATGACGCGCGCGGCGGACCCTCCCGCGGCGTGGCGAAGTCACCGCGACGCGCGCGGGCGTCGAGCATGCAGAGGGCGTAGCCCGAGCCGGGGTCCATGCGCAGCCGCGTGCCTCCGGGGAGCGAGGGCGGCAGCGCGGCGAGCTGCGCGGAGAGGTCGTCGAGCTCGGCCCAGGGCCCCGGGTCGCCCAGCACGGGCAGGCGGCCCTTCGCGGCGCGCAGGGGCGCTCGCCGCAGGATCACCTCCGCGCGTGCGCCCAGCACCTCGTCGCAGGCGCGCACGACGTCATGGAGCTCACGCACCGTCGCGGGGTTGCACGGGAACACCACCGCCACGGCGATGTCGGGCGTGAGCGCGCGGAGCGCATCGAGGGCGGCGCGCGGGTCCCAGGGCCGCCCCGAGAGCGCCTCGGCCCGCGCGGGGTCAACCGTGGGGAGCAACACCCGCAGCCCGTCGGGGGCGGCCGCGCGCAGCCGCGCGAGGGTCTCGTCCCGTCGATCGTCGCCGAGGGCGTTGGCCGGGGCTTCGACCTCCACCCACGCCCGGGGGTTGCCCCGGGCCCAGCGGCACCACGCCTCCAGGTCACCGTGCCGCAGCGGGTCCCCCCCGTGCAGCAGGAGCACCCGCGCGTCGCTCCCCGGATCGCCTTCGGGCGCGCGGTCCCACCCCCCGGGCGGCGCGGCGCTGCGGCAGACGTCGCAGCCGGTGCATGCGTGCTCGCACCGCAGGGTCACGCAGCGGCGATAGGCGCCGTCGCGAAACCGCAGGGAGGGATCGAGCGCGCGCACCGTCGGTCAGCGCGCGGTGAGCGCGTGCACGTGGTCGGCGACGAATTTTACGGCGTCGACCGAGGTTTCTGGGGTGATCCCGTGGCCGAGGTTGAAGATGTGCCCCGGGGCGCTCCCGGCCTGCTCGACCACGCGCGCCACGCGGGCGGCGAGCACCTCGCGGGGGGCGAAGAGGAGCATCGGGTCGAGGTTGCCCTGCACCGCGACGCCCGGGAGACGCGCGCGGGCCTGGTCCAGCGGGGTGCGCCAGTCGACGCCGATGACCGTGCCGCCGGCCTCGCGCTGCAGCTCCAGCAGCGTCGCGGTGCCGGTGCCGAAATGAATCACCGGCACGCCCTTCGCGCCCACGCGCGAGAGGATCTTCGCGACGTGGGGCATCACGTAGTCCCGATAGTCGTCGGGACCGAGCGAGCCCACCCACGAGTCGAAGAGCTGCACGGCCTGTGCGCCCGCGTCGATCTGCGCGCAGAGAAAGCGCGCGACGACCTCGGAGAGCTTCTCCATCAGCATGTTCCACGCCGCGGGCTCGCGGTACATCATCGTGCGCGTGCGCTGGAAGTGGGTGCTCTTGCCGCCCTCGATGAGGTAGCTCGCGAGGGTGAAGGGCGCGCCGGCAAACCCGATGAGCGGGCAGCGCCCCACGAGCTCCTTGCGCAGCAGCTTGATGGCCTCGAGCACGTACCCGAGCCCCTCTTCGGGTTCGATGACCCGCAGCGCGTCGATCTGCGCGGGAGTTCGCACCGGGTCGTGCACCACCGGGCCCTCGCCCTTGGCGAACTCGAAGGGCGCGCCCATGGGCTCGAGCGGCAGGAGGATGTCGGCGAACAGAATCGCCGCATCGACCGGCAGCGCGTTCACCGGCTGGAGGGTGACCTGCACGGCGAGCTCGGGGGTGCGGCACAGCTCCAGGAGCGTGTGCTTCTCGCGCAGCGCGCGGTACTCGGCCATGTAGCGCCCAGCCTGGCGCATGAACCACACCGGGGTGGCGTCGACGGGTTCACGGCGGCACGCACGAAGGAATCGGTCACTCATCGCGAGCCCACCGTAGCGCACTCTCTCGGGTCGAGGAACGCAGTATCCTGGCGACGCCCTCATGGAGACCATCACCCGTCCGGTGTGGCGCGGCTTCGCGCAGACGCAGCTCTTGTCGGCCCAGGCCCACGCGCGGGCCGGAGGTCTCGCGGTGGTGCGCGGCCCCACGCGGTGGTCGGTGCTGACCCCCGCGCCCGACGGAGACATCCCCGAGCTGTGCTTCTGGGCGCTCATGGACCTCGGGGTGAAGTCCCCGAAGATCCACCCCGAGGGCCTCGCGAGCGCGCCGCTGAGCGAGGGGATGAAGACCCTCGCGCGGCGGTGGATGAAGCGCGACAAGGCCCTGCCGAGCGCGACCACGGAGGTCTCCCTCGACTGCATGGCCTGCGGCGCGTGCTGCCGCCGCAACAAGGTCATCCTCGACGACGACGACTTCACGCGCTGGCGCGACGCGGGCCGTGACGACCTCGGTGAGGCCCCCTACGTGCGCCGTCAGCGCGGCCGTGCGCTGCTGGTGCTGCACGAGAACGGCGACTGCCTCCACCTCCAGGGCAACGCCTGCGGGATCTACCTGCTCCGCCCGGACAACTGTCGGGCGTTCCCCGCGGGGTGTGAGCCGTGCCTCTCGGCGCGGCTCGAAGACGGGGTCGACCCGTCCTGAGCCCGCGCCGACGAGGCCCGCGGCTCAGCGGGTGATGGTGACGTGGAACTCCACGCGGCGGTTGCGCGCGCGACCGTCGGCGGTGCTGTTCGATTCGAGGGGGCGGTCGGGCCCGATGCCCACGGCGGTGAGCCGCGACTCGGCGATGCCGTGGCCCACGAGGTAGGTGCGCACCATCTCCGCGCGGCGGCGGGAGAGCGCGCGGTTCGCGTTCGCGTCGCCCACGTTGTCGGTGTGCCCCTGGATCTCCACCCGCGACGCCTCGGTGTGCCCGCTCAGGATCGCCACCACGGCGTCGAGCACGCGGAACGACGCCACGCCCACGATGCGGTCGCTGCCCGTGCCGAAGTTGATGTCCTGCGAGATGCGAATGCGGTCGCCCGCGAGCTCGGCGAGGGCGCCGTTGGCGGGCGGCGGCGTGGGGGCCACGGTCTGCGGCGCGGGCGCGGCGGGGGGCGTAGGGGGAGGCGCGTCGGCGCCGTCGGGGCAGCCGTCGGTGTCATCGATGCCGTTGCGGGTCTCGGGCTGATCGCTGCACTGGTCGTCGGCGTCGGGGATCCCGTCGTTGTCGTTGTCGGGGTCGGGGCAGCCGTCGTCGTCGCGAAAGCCGTCGAACTCCTCGGGGTCTGTCGGGCAGGCGTCGCGCTCGTCGGGCACGCCGTCGCGGTCGCGGTCGTTGTCGGGGCAGCCGTCGTTGTCGCGGTCGCCGTCGCGGTCCTCGGGCTCCCGGGGGCAGGTGTCGAAGCCGTCGGGGATGCCGTCGTTGTCGTTGTCGTTGTCGGGGCAGCCGTCGTTGTCCTGGAACTGGTCCCGGTCTTCGGCCTCGTCGGGGCAGCGGTCGTTGGCGTCTTCGATGCCGTCGCCGTCGTTGTCGGCCTCGGGGCAGCCGTCGTAGTCCTCGAAGCCGTCGCGGTCTTCGGCCTCGCCGGGGCAGCGGTCGATGGCGTCGTCCACCCCGTCGCGGTCCACGTCGATGTGCGAGGGCGACCAGACCATGCCCGCGAAGGCCCGCGCCGCGGGCGCGCCCGCGCCGCGCACGAGCCCCGCACCGCCGCCGAGGGTGATGGAGAAGTCCCCCGCGCGATACCGCGCCGCGAGGTCGCCCTCCACCGCGTTCGACTGCAGCGACGAGGAGAAGTCCGTGCTGCCGAAGACCTCCGCGAGCACCGCGATGCGGGGTGTGATGTCGTAGCCGAAGCCCGCGCCCCAGAGCATGCGCGTGCCCAGGGTGGTGGTGAGCACCTGCACGCGCTCCGGGCGAAAGATCGCGCCCGCGTTCACCGCGGCGGAGAAGTGCCCGTAGCGAAAGTCCACGATGGCCCGCGCGCCGCCCGAGAATTGCCCATCGGAGACGAAGCGCTGGTCGCCGCCCGTGTACTGCCCCGTGGGGATGTTCCCCCACGCGGAGATCGCCACGCCCGTGCCGCGCATGCCCTCGCCGGCGATGCGGGCCTTGAGCTCCACGCGGGGGTCACCCAGCGCGAAGCTCGTGCGCCCCTGCGGGTTCGCGTCACCGCCGACGGGGCGAAAGGTCGTCGGGTCGACGGCGTCGCCGAGGGCGAGGGTCACCGGGAGGTCGAGCGAGAGCTGAAAGCGCCGCGCGAAGGTGATCGAGGGGATGAGGTTCAGCGTGGTGAGGTGCGCCACCGGCCGCGAGCGCACCGAGCCCGCGGAGCAGCCCTGGTCGTTGTCGACGTTGGGGCAGTTGGCGTTGAAGATCGTGAGCGCGCCGGCGCTGTAGTTCGCCCACACGCCGAGGTCGAAGCCGCCGTTGCCGTCGACCCGCGCGCCCGCCACCGTGAGGAAGTTGTTCGCGCCCGGCGCCAGGCGAAAGGTCTGCATGTCGACGTTCTGGTTGAACGTCTGCGCCCCCGAGGGGGTCGCCGCGCCCGTCACCACCAACGCCGCAAGCACGCTCCACCAACGTCGCATTCGCACAGGGCTCCTCCGGCAGGCGGCGCACCGCCTTCGTCGCGTCTCTCGCGCCGCGCGCAAGTCGTATCGCGTAAGGGGGAACCCAGACAAGGGCGCAGCGCGCCTCGCGGGCGTGGGGTCAGTCCAGGCGGAAGCGGATGCGGAAGGTCACCTGAGCCGTCACGGCCTGCCCGTCGCGATTCCGGGGCACGGTGGCGGTGCAGGCGTTGCGCAGGGCGCGCTCGGCGGCGCGGCCGAAGCCGTGACCCGGGTCGCTGGAGGCGCGGGCCTCGGTGATGCGCCCGCTGGCATCGACCGTGAGTCTCAGGGAGACAGCCTCTTCGGAGATGCCCTCGTCGCGGGCCTCGTCGGGGTAGAACTCCCGCAGGGCGTTCTCGTCGCACTCGATGCGCGGCCGCTCGGAGAGGTCCTCGGCGCGCGCGGCGGTGGGGGCGGTGGTGCCCGTGCCGCCCGTGGTGCCGCCGGGCTGACCGCCAGGGCGCGAGTTGTACGCGGGCCCGGTGGTGTTGGTCCCGTCGCTGCGAATGTCGCCGCCCTGGAAGTTCGTGTTCGTGCCCGTGGGCATCGAGTCGATCTCTTCGTCGAAGCGCGCGGGCGTCGAGGGATCGGGCTGCGCCGTGAGCACCGGCGGCGGCGCGGCGGCCGCGGGCGGCGGCGGGGGCTCGTTGCGCGGCGGGGGCGCGCGCTCGGGTTGCGCCGCGGCGGGCGGCGGCGTCTCGGGTGTGGGCGGCGGCGGCGGGGGCGGCGGGGGCGGCGGCGGGGGCTCGGGGACGTCGATCTCGGTGATCTGCGTCTCCGTGATGCGGTGATGCTCGGCGCTGCGCGCGCTGGTCATCAGCACCACGACGAAGAGTGCGTGGATC